>JBDRVQ010000026.1 GCA_039801905.1 candidate division WOR-3 bacterium
TAAAATTGACGTAAGGCGATTGGGGGAAGAAGGGGGGAGGTGAGGTCTAAGTAGATTGGGCAAGAGACGGGTAGTGGAAGGAGGGGAGGGAGTTTTAGAAAAAAGGGAGAAGAAAGGAGAAGAGGGATGGGAAGAGAAATTAGGGAAGGAATGGAGGAAGGGAGAAGGAAGGGAATTAGGAAAGAAATTAGGGAAAGAATTACCCATTCCTGCCCCCTAAGGATGCCGTAGAGGGAACTGACCCCTATCTTTTAAGCAAAATGCCTTTAAGTTATTGATAATGAAAAACTTAAAGCAATTTTTCCCTTAATAAAAAGTTATCTGATCAGATAATTTTTAGAGAGAGTTGGAAAGTTTGGAATTTTTAGTGTTTACAGAGACCGTGACTACCTCAAAGGTCGGAAAGATCTATCTTATCTAACCTCCGGTCTCATACCATTCAGTATCTTTCTTTGTCACCTCTGTCCCAAAAGCCCTTAACCATAAAACTACTAAAAATGGGTAAGGGTCAAACCATTGAAGATAAGCGATAAACGAAGCCGAATCCCCGAATTTCAATCAAGGGTAAACTGGTATAATTGGTCAAAAATCTCTATAACCATCTTTTCTATCGCCGGAGGGGCTTTATTAAAAGATTTTGCCAAAGTTTTTTTTGTCGTCCACTGCTTGGAAAAGCTTTTCCGGGTATTCTTAGATTTATAACCTTTATTGACTTTTACTAAAATAGGAATAATCTTATAATTATGATAAATAAAGATATCTTTCGGGAATATGATATTCGAGGGATTGCGGATAAAGATTTGACTGATGAAGTTGTCTATCTAATCGGTAAAGGGTACGGCACTTATGTCCAAAGGCGGAAGGCGGAGTGCGGAATTGAGAATTTATCAGAAGTTCTTATCGGTCGGGATGTCCGGCTCTCTTCGGAAAGGATAAGAAATGCCCTAATTGCCGGAATAACTTCTACTGGCCTGGATGTGATTGATTTGGGGATAATTCCGACACCCGTCTTTTACTTTTCCCTTTTCCATTACGATAAAAATGCGGGAATGCAAATTACCGGTAGTCACAATGAGAAAGAGTATAATGGGTTTAAAATTGGTTTTGGTAAGACAACAATCTACGGCGAAGAGATTCAGAAGTTAAGAAGGTTAGTTGAAGAGGGGAAATTTAAGCAAGGGGAAGGAAAGGTCTCTTCCCGAAATCCAATCCCAGATTATATTGGGACGCTAAAAGAGAGAATTAAGTTTAAGAATTCATTAAAAGTTGTTTTTGACCCAGGAAACGGTACGGTGGGGATTCTTTTAGAAGAGTTATTGAGAGATTATCCCATTGAACCGGCCTTTATCAACTTAGAACCGGATGGCAACTTTCCGGTTCATTTACCCGACCCGACGGTTGATAGATATATGAATGATCTAAAGAGTTTGGTCTCGGAATTGGATGCGGATTTGGGGATTGGTTATGACGGTGACGGTGACCGGATTGGGGCAGTGGCTGAGGATGGCGAAATCGTCCGGGGGGATAAACTTCTTGGGATTTTTGCCCGGGATTTAATCAAGCGGGTGCCGAAGGCGAAAGTGGTTTTTGATGTGAAATGTTCTAAGGGTCTAAAAGAGTATATCACTCAGATTGGCGGCGTACCGATAATGTGGAAGACTGGCCATTCTTTGGTTAAAGCAAAGATGAAAGAAGAAGGAGCCCTTTTGGCAGGAGAGATGTCTGGTCATATGTTCTTTGGCGAAAATTATTTTGGCTACGATGATGCGCTCTACGCTTCCTTAAAATTATTGCAGATCGTTTCGGAAACGGGAAAGGGATTGAGAGAACTCGCCTCCGAAATCCCTCATTATATCTCAACTCCGGAGATTCGGATTGAATGTCCGGAGGCGGAAAAGTTTGAAATCGTCGCGGAAGCAAAAGCATACTTTTTTAAGAAACTGGCAGGGAGAAAATGCGAAATAATTGATATTGACGGTGTGAGGGTGGAATGGGAGGATGGTTTTGGACTTTTACGGGCATCAAATACCCAACCGATTTTGGTCCTGCGCTTTGAAGGAAAAACCGAAAAGAGATTGGAGGAGATAAGGGAAATCTTCTTATCCTTCCTTAGCAAATATTCCTATATTAAAATACCCGCTTCTTAGATTGGTGTTTAAGGTAAAAAAGGAACCGAAGGCGATTATAAAAATTGCTTTTGGCTGGTTTAAGAAGGCGATTGAAGATTACCATCTCTTAGAGGATGGGGAGAAGGTTTTGGTAGGGGTTTCGGGTGGTAAGGATTCCCTTTGTCTTCTCCATATCTTTAATGAGTATAATAAGCGAAAGAAGAAGAATTGGCAAATCCTTGCCTGTCACATCAATCCGGGTTTTGCCAATTGGCCAAAAGAACAAGTAGAAAAGAGATTGCGGGATTTGGGGGTTAGTTATATCGTAAAGAGTTTACCAATTGGGGAGAAGGTGAAAAAGATTGGTGAAGATTTCTGTTTTTTCTGTTCCCGGGAGCGGAAGAAAGCACTCTTTACTGTTGCCGAAGAGAATAAAATAAATAAGATTGCCCTTGCCCACCACCGGGAAGATGTGAATGAGACCTTCTTCTTAAATCTTCTCTTCGCCGCGGAAATTTCTACCTTTGTGCCGAAACAGGATTTCTTTGGAGGCAAGTTTTATATTATAAGACCATTATACCTCTTCACAGAAGAAATAATCGCCTCTTATCTCAAAGTTTTTTCTATTAAACCGATAAGAAATCCTTGCCCCTATGCCCAACTTTCCGAAAGGGAGAGGATTAGGCGAATCTTAATTTCCTATTACCGAAGGGACCCCAGAATTCGGGATAATATCTTTTGGGGAATAAAGAATATAAAAACCCATTATCTGCCATAATTATTTATTTTCCCGCCTTCTCTTTAACTCCTTTTCCCAACCCACTCCTTTTGGCTCGTAATATCTTCTGCCTTTTAAGGCTTTGGGTAGATATTCCTGTTCTACCTTTCCTTCGGGATAGTTATGGGGATACTTGTAATCTTTACCGTAACCCAATCTCCGCATTAAAGGAGTAGCCGGGTTTCTTAAATGTAAGGGAACGGGTTGAGTATGGGTATTTAAGGCATCCTCTTTTGCTTTTTGGTAGGCGAGATAGACAGAATTACTCTTTGGTGCCAGCGCTAAATATATGACCACCTGGGCTAATGCCAAACTACATTCCGGTAAACCGACAAATTCTACCGCTTCTTTTGCCGCATTGGCAATCACTAAGGCTTGCGGGTCCGCATTACCAATATCTTCGGAGGCTAAAATGACTAATCGCCGGGCAATGAATAATGGGTCTTCCCCGGCTTCCAACATCCTCGCTAACCAGTAGAGTCCGGCATCCGGATCGCCGCCTCTTATTGACTTAATAAAGGCGGAGATTAGGTTATAATGCTCTTCACCCTTCTTGTCGTATAAGAAAAATTTCCGTTCCGCAATCTCTTCCATCAGCTTCTTTGTTATTCTCCTCTTGCCCTCTTTCACCTCGGCACTCATTGTCGCCATTTCTAAGATGTTCAGTGCTTGGCGGGCATCACCATTAGAGAGAATTGCGATGTAGTTGAGAACTTCTTCGTTCACCACCGGATTAAACTTCTTTAACCCTTCTTCGCTTATTAAAGCCCGCTTTAAGATTGTCTTTATCTCTTTCTCTCCCAAGGGATTTAAGATAAATACCCGGCATCGGGAAAGGAGGGGACCAATCACTTCAAAAGAAGGGTTTTCGGTTGTCGCACCAATGAGAATAATTTTCCCTTTCTCCACATAAGGGAGGAAGGCATCTTGTTGCGCTTTATTGAAGCGATGGATTTCGTCAACGAAGAGAATCGTCCGCTTGCCATAAATCTTTTCTTGATAATTGGCTTCCCGAATCACCTTTCGGATATCACCCACCCCAGAAGTGACCGCACTGAAAGAGATGAAATGGGCATTGGCATATTTAGCGATTAAGAGCGCCAAGGTTGTCTTACCCGAACCCGGTGGACCCCAGAAAATCATGGAGAAGATTTCCCCTTTCTCAATAACCTTTCTAAAAGGTTTATCCTTCCCTAAGAGGTGCTCTTGACCAACAAGCTCATCCAAATCCTTAGGCCTTAACCTTTCGGCGAGAGGTGAAAGGAATGGTCCCTGGTGGAATAATTCCATAAATTAGTATAATTTCGATTCTCTTTTTGTCAAGAGTAATAGCAGGAAGATCTTCTTTTATTTTATCACAATCAATTTTCTTTTATCCAGATGATTTTTCTCAGTGAGAATCAAGAAATAGATACCGGGGGGTAACTTTTGGATATTAAATCTCTCCCTTTCGGCAGAATAGACAATTTCTCCAAGGACATTATAAATTTTTAAATTCGCCCATTCTTTCCCTAATTGGTGACCCATGGTAAGGGAACTTCTCTTGGGGCTTAGTTTGAAAAGAAAAGTTTCTTCTCCCTTTTCCGAAATCCCAACCAATCCCCGAATGGTTACCGAGTCGGTCTTTTTATCATTTATTCTATTGAGATCATTGGTCAACTGGGTAGAACAAGAGACTAAATAATTTCCCGCCGGTTGGTTGACCAGCCAATTGGGAAAGGTAAGATAGTATTTAGTCACCGGTTGGTGGTTATTAACGAAGGCAACGGTATCATAGAAATTACCAATCTTCATCCGCACCGAATAGTTTTCGGTGGTGGTGCCAAAGTTATAGAGGGTGCAGGCGGGAATGATGATACTTCCGGAATCAACTGTGCCGATCGGGGAAACGATTGAGAGAACGCCGACATCTCTTACCGTGGCACTGAGCGTAATATCGCAGATTATCGTATCACCGACCATTCGGATATTTCTCACGCCAACATTAGTTGGTTGATTTACCCGATTCCGACTATTCGGCTTGGTATTATTATCAAAGACCAACCTCTGCCAGATACCGGGTAAAGGGTCGGAGGTATCGCCTAAGGCTTCGTGATAATAATGGGGGTCAGGACGAACACCGGTACCGTGGTCAAGATGGAAGGTTGAATCCTCTTCCAAGTCAACGATATTGTGATAAGAACCCTGGGCGGGGTCAATATGCCAGATTAAAAGACCCGGACCAGGTAAGGGGGTATCAAAACCTTTCTGCTGGCGATTTTCTAAATAGAAGCAAGTATCGGTATTTAAACCCTGCCGCCAGACTTTATAACAGACCGGATGGGTCTCAATGTCTAAAATTTTGAGGTTAAAAGTATCATGAGTGATTAAAATTGGCGTAACAAATCCCGCTCGGACCTTACTCCAGGCTTCCATATGGGAAGGACTCCAAGGGGTATTGCCACCCGCCCCCCAGGCACCATAACCCATCAAACCCCAATAACCGATCCCCCAGGTGTTGCGGGTGCCGTCATAGAGATCAGGCAAGCCAACCAGATGACCCAATTCGTGGCACATTACCGCAATACAGCAAAGGGTAGTTTCTAAGGCGGGCGTTACCAAATTTATCTCCGGGACATTAGTTACCCCATAAATTGTTACCCCGTCGTTGGTCTGATAGGTGAAACTGGGGATGGCGTGGGACCAACAGTGGTTGACATTTCTGGTATCCTCACCACCGGGTCCGGCGTGAACCATAAAGAGGGCATCAATCCGATTATCCCCATTTATGTCAAATTGTCGGAAATCAACATACTGGTCAACCTGCTGACAATTCTCCCTCGCCAACTGACTGCCGGTTGAGAGCATATAATTGCCATCATAATACCGGGAGTAGTTATATTGGGAAGTGAACCAGCGGTTGCCAGCGATGCCGCCTAACACAGTATATTGACCATAGGAGTTCTCTAAGAAATAGTCAGTGAGGCTACCCTGCCGGTAAGG
The DNA here is from genome assembly GCA_039801905.1 of candidate division WOR-3 bacterium. Classification (NCBI taxonomy): domain Bacteria; kingdom Pseudomonadati; phylum Caldifarciminota; species Caldifarciminota bacterium. The sequence continues at coordinate 5,869 of JBDRVQ010000026.1, forward strand.
AGCATTATGATAGACACCGATAGAATAAAGCATTGAGTCAAAACGGGCGGGTGAATGACGGATGGTATCTGCCCGATTATCCGGGAATTGCATTAGGATGCAGACCGTCTCTAAGGTGCGGAAACCTTTTAATTTATTTTCCCCAGGGACTTCTACTCCAGGGGGAAAGACTGGTTCTGGTCCAATTGAACCCGGTCGGGGCGGCATCGCAAAGATTAAGTTAAAAAGGAAAATTAAAAGAAGAAACATCTTCCCTCCTGATGATTAATCCCCTTTTTCCTTAAAGACTTGATTTAGATATTCTACAATTTTCCCAATGGTGGTTCCCGGGCCGAAAAGTTTACCGATGCCCATCTCATACAATTTCTCCTTATCTTCCTCAGGAATTATTCCCCCACCAAAGAGATGAATCTCTTCTGCCTTATTTTCTTTCAATAATCTTAAAACTTCAGGAAAGAGGGTCATATGGGCACCGGATAGAATTGAAAGGCCGATCGCATCAACATCCTCCTGAATGGCGGTCCGGACAATCATCTCCGGGGTCTGATGGAGACCGGTATAAATCACTTCAAATCCGGCATCCCGCAAACCCCGAGCCACGACCTTGGCGCCCCGGTCGTGACCGTCGAGACCGGGTTTGGCAATTAAAATTCTAATCTTCTTTCCCATCTTACCTCCTAAAATACCGGAGTTTCCCGGTATTCACCAAATACCTCTTTTAGGGTACCACAGATTTCACCCAGGGTGCAATAAGCACGGGCGCATTCCAAAATTGGCGGCATAATATTTTCCTTACTCTGAGCCACCCTTTTTAACTCTTTTAAGGTCTTATTCACTTGATTATTATCCCGCTTTTTTCTCAACTCCGCCAGTCGCTCCCTCTGTTCTTCTTCCACCCTCGGGTCAATTTTTAAGATGGGGATTTCCAACTTCTCATCCGGAATGATAAATTCGTTTACGCCAACGATGATTCTTCTCTTTTCTTCCACTGCTTTCTGATAACGATAGGCGGCTTCAGCGATCTCCCTCTGCGGATAACCAATTTCAATCGCCTTCACCATCCCGCCCAACTCCCGAATCTTGGCAAAGTATTTATAAGCCTCTTCTTCTAAGCGGTCGGTTAGGTATTCTACATAGTAGGAACCAGCAAGAGGGTCAATGACACTGGGGATACCCGTCTCATAGGCAAGAATCTGTTGGGTACGGAGGGCAATTAGAACCGCTTTTTCGGTGGGCAATGCCCAGGTCTCATCCATAGAATTGGTATGTAGACTCTGGGTACCCCCTAAGACCGCCTGTAATGCCTGGAAGGCGGTCCGGACGATATTATTTTCTGGTTGCTGGGCGGTTAAGGTGCAACCCGCGGTCTGGGTATGGAATCTCAAAAGGAGTGATTCCTTTTTCTTTGCGTGGTAGGTATTTTTCATCTCCCTCGCCCAGATTCTTCTTGCGGCCCGGAATTTGGCGATCTCTTCAAAGAAGTCAAGATGGGAGTCAAAGAAGAAAGAGAGTCTGGGGGCAAAGGAATCAACATCTAACCCCCTTTTTATCCCCTCCTCCACATAGGTGAACCCGTCCATTAAAGTGAAAGCCAACTCCTGAATGGCAGTGGCACCCGCCTCCCGGATATGATAACCGCTGATGGAGATGGTATTCCACTTGGGGACGTATTTGGAGCCAAACTCCATAATGTCGGTGATGATTCTTAAAGAAGGTTCGGGAGGAAATAGCCAGGACTTCTGGGCGATATATTCTTTTAAGATATCATTTTGGATTGTGCCCCGCAACTGGTCTGGTTTCACTCCTTGCTTTTCCGCGGTCACGATATAAAACGCCCAAAGGACCGCGGCTGGGCCGTTGATGGTCATGGATGTTGAGACCTTATCTAAGGGGATACCTTCAAATAAGGTCTCCATATCCGCCAGAGAAGAGACCGCCACGCCACAAACGCCAACCTCGCCTTTGGATAATGGATCATCAGAATCCCGACCGTAAAGGGTGGGAAAATCAAAGGCGACGGAAAGTCCGGTCTCACCGTGCGCCAAAAGAAATTTGTAACGCTTATTAGTATCCTTAGCGGTACCGAAACCCGAGAATTGACGCATCGTCCAGAGTCTACCCCGATACATCGTATGCCTTATTCCTCGGGTGAAGGGATACTCTCCGGGAGTTCCTAACTTCTCTTCGTAAACAAAATCCTTCAAGTCTTCTGGGGTGTAAAAAAGTTTTAGAGGAATTCCCGAGATTGTTTCAAACTCCTTCTCCATTTCCCCTCCTGCCAAATTCTTCTTTTACCATTTTAATAATCATCTCACTCACAGTAAAAGGTGTTAAATTTCCCCTTTCAATCTCTTTTATCCAATCTGGGAAAAGCCTCTTTATCTCCTCCCTTTCCCAGATCTCCTTCTTAATTTTCTCTTCGGTCAAATCCTTTATCTCCGAGATGATATTTTCCCTTCGCTTTTTCTCAAGGAGACCGTTTTCGGTCAGATATTGGCGATGCCTTCCAATCTCCCGAAATACTTCTTCCACTCCCTCGCCCGTTAAAGCACAAGTCTTAATTACCGGTGCCTGCCAGTTGGTATTCTCCTTCATTTTTAAGGTAGCAGAGAGTTCTAAGGCTAACCGGTCCGCTCCTTCCCGGTCGGATTTATTTATTAGAAAGATATCGCCAATCTCCAAAAGACCCGCCTTTAGGGTTTGGATGGTATCTCCGGATTCTGGAACCAGGACAACAATTACCGTATAAGCGGTCTTTTGGATTTCAATCTCAACCTGACCCACTCCTACCGTCTCAATGAGAATAATATCCTTTCCGAAGGCATCTAAAATATCACAAACCTCCTTGGTTCGGAAGGCAAGACCACCAGAAGAACCTCGACTCGCCATACTCCGGATATAGACCTTGGGTTCTAAAAATAGGGAAGCCATCCTTACTCTATCTCCCAAGATGGCACCCCCGGTAAAAGGAGAGGAAGGGTCAACGCAGACAATACCGAGAGAGAAGTTTTCCTTTAAAAATGAGTTGGCGATTCTTTCAATGAGGCTACTCTTGCCGCTTCCTGGTGCTCCGGTGATACCAATCCGATAAGCCCGACCAATCCTCGGATATAAATGAGATAGGATTGCTAAACCCTCTTCGGCATCGTTTTCCACCAAAGAGATTAATTGAGATAAGGCTCGGACTTCTCCTTTATTAAATCGCGCCAAGAGTTCTTCCATCAATCAAAAATCACAAATGATAACTCCAACTCTTTTTTATTCTATCCGAATTGGGTGAGAAGTCAAGTTGACGGTAACTCAATATAATTAGGCAGTGAATTAGACCATTGATTAGACTTCTGGTTAAGATCCTCAATTAGGTTCCTGATTAGACCTCCGATTGAACTTCGGATTAGGCATCCATTTATTCTCCTTCTTACCCATTTTATTACCTTTGGGATTAGACCTTCAATAAGACCGGGAATTAGTTTAGAGGTTAGGCTATCTATTAAGTTGGAAATTAGGTCCTTAGTTAAATCCCTGATACCATCCCCTGTATGCTTCACCCAATTTTATAAAGGAATACCCCTCATGTTTTATAAAATTCTTCTCACTTAACTCCATTTTTGGTTAAGGTCTACTTCTCCGCTCCACCTCCTTAATCCCGAATAAATAAATTTTCATATCCTCGGTAAAGCTATTAATCCTTATCTCCCGAAGATAACATACCATTATCTCGTATCCCCTTAAGATCGCCTCTTCCATACTTCTCTTTTGGGGCTGGGATTAGAACCCAAATTAACCCCTATATAATAATAACGGAGATACCACCTAATTTCTGACAGTGAATTTTCCTATCGGGTATGACTTTTACTGGATACCCTATTGGTAGCCACTGCAAGTCAAATGGAAATACAGGGGCAATTGCTTAAATAATGATTAGGAACAGATGGACCAAGACCTTCAGTAGCCCAGGCGACTATATTCAGTAGTCAATGCCACTCCGATTTACCACCCCTTTTTGTAAAGGGTGTTTTATCTCTTTAATCTCGGAGGCCAAATCGGCAATTTCAATCAATTCCTTCGGAGCATAGCGACCGGTTATGATAATTTCTAAATCTCTTGGTGCGGAGAGCAAAACCGTTAAAACTTCTTTAACTGTTAAGAGACCGTAATCTAAGGCACAATTCAACTCATCAAGAATTATCATATCGTATTTTCTACTCTCAATCGCCTCCTTTGCCAACTGCCAACCTTCCCGGGCTAATTTTATATCATCCGGTTTTAATTCCCCTTTCTTCACAAAGGTTTTAAGTCCAAACTGCTTGACGGTAATATTGGGGAGTTTTTTTAAGACCTTTATCTCACCGTATTCATCCCCTTTCATAAATTGAATCATTAAGATTTTCCAATTGTGACCTAAGGCCCGAATCGCCTGACCGATGGCCGCGGTTGTCTTACCCTTTCCGTTTCCGGTATAAACCTGAATCATTCCCCATTCTACCTCAATTGCGAAGTAAGTCAAGAAAGATTAATTCTATCTTTTGCCTCTGGGGATGAAAAGTATTTACTTAAAATTTTAACCGCCTTTTCAATTCGTAATAAATTCTCTCTCTTAAAAGACCAGACGGAGAGACCAGAAGGGTGAGGTAAAGGGATAACGAACCTCTTCTTCCCCAAAAGGTCAATTTCAAATATCTTGCCCACTACTTCCTTTAATCTTCTCCTGCCCAAGATATTATTTATTGCCAGAGAGCCAACCGGAATCAAGACTTTTGGGTCCAATTTTTTAATCTCGTCTCTAAGATAAGGCAGACAGTTAACTAAATGTTCTCCCTTTGGTTTTAAATCTCCTCTCTTCCCTTTACCGGGAAAACATTTCATCACCTGGGTAATATAAACCTTCTTCCGAAAATCCCCTTCTTTTATCCCAACCTTTTCCAACCAGTCAAATAGCCTTCTCCCCGCCTTCCCAATAAAAGGGGTTCCTTTTTCTATCTCTTCTTTTCCCGGTGCTTGTCCGATTAAAATGATTTTCGCAGAAAAGACTGGGGAAAATACCGGATAACTACCTTCAGGCAGAGAACATTTCCGGCAAGCCTTAATCTTTTTTACCAACCCGCGTAAGTCCTTTTTCTCTGTTTTAACCACTTCCCTTTTGGGAATAGATACAGCCGCAATATTTTTGCCGATAAAGAGAAAGTTTCTTAGAAATAGTTAAACCCACTTGAAATCCCTCTTTAAAATCCGCAATTAAAAAGTCTAAACCTTCTTTTGCGGCAATCTCTCTACCCAGCCGGTTGATCAATTCCGCATTTTTCTGCCGACCGGAGGTTAAGGTTGTGCCAAAGATTAAAAATCCCTCCTTTTTCGCAAACCGGGCGGTCTCTCTTAACCGTAAGGTAAAACAGACCTCACACCTCTTTCCCCCTTCCTTTTCTTCTTCCCAACCTTTGACCATTTCTAACCATTTCTCTCTTTCGTAAGGGGCTAAAATTAAAGGAACTCGGTAATAATCCGCCACCTTTTTCGCCTCTTTTAATCTCTTTTCGTATTCTTCTTCCGGATGGATATTAGGGTTGTAGAAGAAAAGGGTTAGAGAGTAACTCTCTTTTAATTTTTCAATTGGATAAATAACACAAGGTCCGCAACAGGTATGGAGGAGAATTTTATTTCTCAACCGCTCATTGCCACCCGTCTCTTCAACCGGGCAAACCGCTCATCAACCTCCCTCTGGAACTCTTCAATCAATTTTTGATTCTCGGGCAGAAAGAGATGGCGAAAACGGCCTTGCATCTTCAACCATTCCTCAATCGGTTTTCGCTCTTTGGGTTCGTAGTTTAAGCGATAAACACCGTTTTCGTATTCGTATAAGGGCCAGAAATTTGTCTCTACCGCCAACCGGGAGATTTCAATCGTCCGGTCCGTAGGATAAACCCAACCCAAAGGGCAGGGAACCAAGATGTTGATGAAGGTTGGGCCATCATAGGAAAGCGCCTTCTCTACTTTGGTTACCAAATCGTTCCAGAAGGCGACCGTGGTCTGCGCCGCATAAGGAACATCATGGGCGATAACGATCTCAACGATATCCTTCCGCGGCTGTAATTTGCCCGGTAATTTTTTTCCTGCGGGTGAGGTTGTGGTGTCGGCAAAAGATGGGGTTGCCGAAGAGCGTTGAATACCGGTATTCATATAAGCCTGGTTATCGGTGCAGACGTATAGGAAGCGATGGCGTCTCTCAATTGCTCCGGAAAGTGCTTGAAAACCAATGTCATAAGTTCCACCATCACCACCAAAGGCAATAAACTTGATCTCCTTTGTTATCTTCCCTCTTCTTTTTAATGCCCGATACGCGGATTCCATTCCAGCGATAGTGGCGGCAGCATTTTCAAATGCGGAATGGAAGATTGGTACCTGCCAGGCGGTATGGGGATAGATGGTTGAGACAATCTCCAAACATCCAGTGGGCATCGCGCAGGCAACATTCTCCCCAGCCGCCAATAAAACCTGCCGCACCGCTAAAACCTCGCCGCACCCAGCACAAGCCCGATGACCATAAGAGAATAACTCTTTTCTCTTTACCAATTCTTTTAGTGATGCCATCTTATTTCACTCCAATATAACCAACTTCTTCTTTACTTTTACCCTTTTCTTTTATAAGAAATAATTCCTCAAACACTTCCTCAATCTCCTCTGGTGTTATCTCCCTTCCCCCCAAGCCGTAGATATAAGAAGCGGTAAGGGGTTTTTTCTTTTCATCGGCTAAAACCGCTCTAATTTCCGTATAGAGAATTCCCCCATAAGAAGATAAAGGTTCTGCCCGGTCCAAAACCCCCAGGACCGGAATTTCTCTTAACTCCTTTAAGATTTTCTGGTGAGGGAAGGGGCGGAAGGTCTTTAACTTAAAGACCCCCACTTTTTCCCCTTTTTCTCTCAGATTGTCAACCGCCACCGTTGCCGTCTCATAGGTGGAACCCATGGCGATGATCGCCACCTCACAGTCTTTTGTCTCATACCCTTCCATAATATCATAATAACGACCGAACCTTTCTCCAAATTCTCTACTTACTTTCTCAATCACCGGAAGGCTTTCCCTCATCGCCTCCGCAACCGCCCTCTTATGTTCAAAATAAGAATCAGGCAGACAAGCCGGACCAACGGTTATCGGATTATCAACGTCTAAAAGGGAATAGTTTGGCTTAAACTCTTTAATAAAGTCCTTCACCTCTTCATCACTTAAAACCTCAATCCGCTCCATACAGTGGGAGAGGATGAAACCGTCAATCGTCACCATAACCGGTAGATAACACTCTTCGGCAATCCTCACCGCTTGAATTAAGGTATCATAAGCCTCCTGGGAATTGGCGCAAAAGAGTTGGATCCAACCAGAGTCCCTGGAAGCCAAAGAATCCGAATGGTCGCAGTGGATATTTAGGGGGGCAGAAAGGGTTCTATTGACAACCGCCATCACAATTGGCAACCTTAAAGCGGAAGCGATAAATAGCATCTCATGCATTAAAGCCAAACCTTGGGAGGCGGTAGCGGTCATTGCCCGGGCGCCACAAGCCGCCGCGGCAATACAAGCCGAGATTGCGGAATGCTCACTTTCTACCGCCACAAATTCGGTATCCACCTCACCATCCGCGACAAAAGAAGAGAAGGTATAGACAACTTCCGTAGATGGTGTTATCGGATAGGCGGCAACGACATCTGGTGCAATCTGCTTCATAGCAAAGGCGAGTGCTTCATTTCCGGTTTTAGCAACAATCTTTTTCATTTCTTCTCCTTTTCCATCTTTATCGCCTGCACCTTTTTTGGGCAGACGCTGGCGCAAATTCCGCAACCTTTGCAGTAATCATAATTAATCCCAACCACTTTCCCATCTTTAACGATAATGGAACTATCCGGACAGTAAATCCAACAGCTAAGGCACTGGATACATTTCTTCTCATCGTAAATTGGGCGATAACTCCGCCAGGCACCCGTCTTATTCTCCCTTATCTTTTTCGTATCCGTAAGAATTGCCCCGCAGGGCAAATTACGCCAAGAGATTAAAAGGCAACCCTCTTTATTTTTCTTAACTTCCTCGGACCTCTTCATAAGCCCGCCTCACGGAACTTAAATTACCCTCAATCAATTCCTCTTTTCCCCGAAACTTCTGGGAAAACTTACCTCTTAAAGAATTTAGCACCGAAGAGAACTCAATCTCTAAAAGTTGATAATGATTAATCACCTTCACTAAGGCACCGAGCATCGGGGTATTAGGAATATCGCGTTTAATCAAAGAAAGAGAGATTTGCGAGGCATCAACCGTCCAAACCTTATTTCTTTTATTCTGAAGGCCTAATTTTTCTCTTACTAAATCTGGTGTTTCTGCGGTATTGATTAAAATTATCCCATCGTCCCTTAATCCGGTTAAAACATCACAGGCAGAAAAAAGGGTTGGGTCTAAAATCACCAAGATGTCCGGATTTTTTATCCCGGAATGGTTTCGGATAGGAAAGTCGGAAATTCTATTATAAGCAACAACCGGTGCCCCCATCCTCTCGGGACCAAATTCCGGAAATGCCTGAATGTATTTCCCAGTAGACATCACCGCTTCGCCAAAAAAGAGGGCCGCTAACCTTGCTCCTTGCCCTCCCCGACCGTGCCATCTAATTTCTAAAATTTTCTCTTTCATTTTTCAAAGAAGGTTTTTAAGTCTTTCCTTTCAAACATTAAAACGATTGCCTCCCTTTTTGCCTTAGAGCGATGGAAAGTATCCTTGGGTAATAACAACCCTTCCCCGGCTTGCAAATGGAACTCTTTATCTTTCGTCTCAATAGCAATCTCTCCTGATAAGACCAAAAAGAATTCATCAGAGTCGTGCTTGTGGAATTCGTATTCACCCAAAAAGCGCGAAATGACAACCCGATGATCATCAACAAAGGCAATCTCTTTCGGTTGCCAAACCCCCTTCAGGGTTTTTGCCTCTTTCTGCCAATTAATCAAATTCATAAAAATGGATTATAAAGAGGAAAAAGGAAAAGTCAAATCTTTTTCTGCCTTTTCCTGATATCGGACCATCCCCAAATCCTTAACTTTAAATAAGAAAAGGAAAGGAATTTACCCCCGTCTGTCCTACCAAGAAACCTTATGGGAATGGCTTTTATCTTTTAAAATCTATTTTTAGCCATTGGCATTGCGGCACCCTGCCAAGATTTTAAGGCGGAAAAATATGAGGGCCCAAAAATAGACCTTGACTTTATTATTATTTTTAATAAGCTCTTTAATGAAGTTTGGTAATTTTGAGATTTATCCAATTCTTGATGGCTATTTCGCCCTGGATGGCGGAGCGATGTTTGGAATCATTCCTAAGGTGCTTTGGCAAAGGACTAATCCCGCCGATGAAAAAAATCGCATTACTTTAGCGCTCAGAACCCTTCTGGTGAAAACACCGGATTGTCTCATTCTAATTGATACCGGGATTGGCGATAAGTTTGATGAGAAGTTTTCCGATATTTATAAAGTTGATAAGGCAGGGGGGCTTGAGAAATCTTTGGCGGAATTAAAAATTAACCCCAGGGATATTGATATTGTCATCAATACCCATCTCCATTTTGACCATGCAGGAGGCAATACTCAATATGATGAGAAAAGAGAGGTTTTACCCAAATTTCCTAAGGCAAAATATCTAATTCAAGAGAAGGAGTGGCAGGCGGCCAATCAACCGGATTGTCGGTCCCGGGCGAGTTACTTAAAAGAAAACTTTTTGCCCTTAAGAGACTACGGCAATCTTTCTCTTATCACCGGTGATTACCAAGTAACCGAAGGAGTAGAGGTAATTCTCACCGGTGGTCACACGGAAGGGCACCAGATTGTTCTAATCACTACCAAAGAGAAGAAGATTGTCTATTGGGGAGACCTAATTCCCACAGTTAGCCACTTAAACATTCCTTACATTATGGGTTATGACCTATTTCCCTTGGTTACGATGAAGAAGAAGGAGGAATTTTTAGCCCGGGCGAAAGCGGAGAGGTGGCTGATGGTTTTTGAGCACGATCCGAAGGTGGCGATCGGTTATTTTGGCAAAAAGGGGGAGTTGGCATCCTATGAAAAAGATTGAAAATCTAAAATACCTTTTCGCCCCTTCCTCAATCGCGGTAATCGGTGCTTCCTCTCGCGAAGGAAGTCTGGGGAGGGCAACATTTGCCAATATCCTCTTCAATGGTTTTCAGGGGGTTGTCTATCCAGTTAATCTCCGGGCAAGGAGTATTCTGGGGGTGAAGGCTTATCCTTCAGTCACCACCATCCCCGACCCGATTGACTTGGCGGTAATTATTGTCCCGGCGAGTGAGGTGCCAATTGTGATGGAAGAGTGTGGTCAGAAAGGGGTGAAAGGAGCAATTGTGATCAGTGCCGGTTTTAAGGAGATTGGCGAACGAGGGCGACAATTGGAGAGGCGGGTGAAAGAGATTGCTGACCGTTACGGGATTGCAATGATTGGACCGAATTGCTTCGGTCTAATTAATACCCATCCGGAGACGAAGATGAATGCCACCTTCGGCCGGATTATGCCCAATTCTGGAAACATCGCCTTCATCTCCCAGAGTGGGGCGGTTGGCGGAGCAGCTTTGGAGTATTGCGAAGCAGAAGAGATTGGATTATCAAAGTTTGTCTCTATCGGAAATAAGGCGGATATCTCGGAAAACGAACTGCTCTTTTATCTGAAAGACGACGAGACGACTAAGGTCATCCTCTTGTATTTAGAAGACTTAAAAGAGCCGAAGACCTTCTTAAAAATTGCCCGGGAGATTACCGACCGGTACCAAAAGCCGATTTTGGCGGTGAAGTCCGGTCGCACTAAGGAAGGGGCAAAAGCCGCTTCTTCTCACACTGGAGCCTTGGCTGGTTCTGATGAGGCTTATAATGCCTTCTTTAACCAATGCGGGATAATAAGACTTGACAACTTAAATGAACTGTTTGATTGTGCCAAGGCTTTCTCTATGCAGCCCATCCCCAAGAGTAAAAAGATTGCGATTGTCTCCAACGCGGGGGGTATTGCCATAATGGCAACCGATGCCGCAATTCGGAATGGTTTGGAATTGGCATCTTTACGTGATGAGACGAAGGAGAAATTAAAAAAGATTCTCCCTCCCACCGCCAATATTCAAAATCCGGTGGATGTGATCGGTGATGCCAATGCCCAAAGGTATAGTTCCGCCCTCAGAATTGTCTTAGAAGACGAAGAGGTTTCTGGAGTTATTGCCACCTGGACCCCAACCTTGATGGAAGATACGAAAACAATAGCCCGCGCCATTGCCGAGATTGCCCCCTCCACGGAAAAACCGATTATCGGCTGTATTCTTTCCTTAGAAGAGCATAAAGCGGTCTCCCGAGAGATGGAAAGGGAGAAGGTTCCTAACTACCGCTTCCCCGAAGTGGCGGCAAAAATTCTTTCGGTTCTTTGTGAGTACGGTGAGTGGTTAAATCGTCCGAGGACGGAAATAAAAGTTTTTGCTGATGTGGAGAGAGAGCGGGTTAGGGAGATTATTGGTTTAGCCCGGCGGAGAAGGGAAAATTGGCTTTTAGAACCTTATGCCTATTCTTTACTTTCTGCTTATAAAATTCCGGTCGCCCCCTTCTTCTTAACCCAATCCCTTTCGGAAGCCGAGGAGAAGGCGGCGGCGATTGGTTATCCGGTAGTCCTAAAAATTGTCTCTCCTCAGATTATTCATAAGTTTGATGTGGGAGGGGTGATCTTGAATATCAAAGATCGCATTGAACTGAAAGATGCCTACGAAAAACTCTTGGCGAATGTGAAGGCAAGAAAACCAGAAGCGGAAATCGTTGGAGTTTTACTCCAAAAGATGATGAGAGGAGGGAAAGAGGTGATTTTAGGAATGAAACGTGATCCCCAGTTTGGGTCTTTATTAATGTTTGGTATGGGTGGTACTTATGTGGAAGTTTTGAAGGATGTCTCATTCCGTGTGGCACCGATTCGGGAACTTTCTGCTCAGACGATGGTGAGAGAAATAAGAGGCTATCCTATTCTAAAGGGCTTTCGGGGTGAAAAGCCTTCGGATATTGAAAGGTTGGTAGAGGTCTTAGAAAGGTTATCCCAATTGGTTACCGATTTTGATGAGTTTGAGGAGATTGACATTAACCCATTTCTCGTCTTTGAGGAAGGGAAGGGGGCGTATGCCATTGATGCCCGAATTAAACTGAGAGAATAAATTTTGCTTAAGAAAATTTTACAATCCTAACAAAAGATTCTGCCTTCAGACTGGCACCACCAACTAAGACACCACCAATTTCTTCCTTTGCCATTAGAGAGTCGATATTTTCCGGGGTGACACTCCCCCCATAAATTATTCTAATCTTCTGAGCCACTTCTTGATTGTAAAGTTTAGCGATTAGTTCTCTAATGAAACTATGGACCTCACTTGCTTGCTCGGGAGTAGCATTTTTGCCGGTACCAATCGCCCAGACCGGTTCGTAGGCGATGGTGATTCGGTCAACCTCTTCAATTCCCTCTAACCCTTTCCTTATTTGATTTCCAATTACCGCAAAAGTTTTTTTCTCTTCCCTTTCCTTCAATTCCTCCCCCACACAGAAGATGGGGAAGAGGCCAATTTTGAGAGCGGTCTTTAATTTCTTATTAAGAAACTCGTCATCTTCCTTAAAATACTTCCGCCTCTCCGAATGGCCAATGATCACATATTGGCAACCAATCTCCTTCAGAAATTCCCCTGAGATCTCTCCGGTATAGGCACCCTTTAATTCGTAGTGCATATTCTGGGCACCCAGTTTCAGAAGAGAACCTTTAATTATTTCGCTCACCACCGGTAAGGAAGTGAAAGGGGGGCAGATGACAACCTCTCTCCCTTCTGTATCCCACAAACTTTCTTTTATCTCCTTCGCTAATTCCTTTGCCTCCCGAGGTGTCTTATTCATCTTCCAATTACCCACAATTAAAGGAATCATCTTTTCAAGGCGACAATGCCTGGTAGTTCTTTACCTTCTAAGAATTCTAAAGTAGCACCGCCCCCGGTTGAGATATGACTTACCTTATCCCCTAAACCAAACTTCTTCAGTGCCGCTGCGGTATCACCACCCCCGACTACTGTGGTGGCGCCTCTTGCCGTTGCCTCTTTTAGTGCCTGGGCAATCTCCTTTGTGCCATAAGAGAATTTTTCATATTCAAAAATTCCTAAAGGTCCAGCCCAGACAATCGTATTTGCGTTTTCCAGTACCTTTTTATATTCTTCAATCGTCTCTTTGCCGATATCAACTCCAATCCAAGAAGAAGGGATTTCGTTTTCTTTAACCATCTTTATTTCCGCATCTGCCGCAACTTTATTCGTCACCAGAAAATCCTTTGGAGTTTTAACCTTCGCCTCCAATAAAAGATGCTTCGCCTCTTCCAACCTATCTGGTTCAAATACCGAATTGCCAATCTCGTATCCCTTCGCCTTGACGAAATTGAAAGCGAGCCCCCCGCCGATGAGAATGTAATCAACCTTTGGTAAGAGATTTTTTATCACGCCCAACTTATCGGAAATTTTTGCCCCGCCAATTATCGCCACGAAAGGTTTGGTCGGAGAAGAGATTATCTTGGAGAGAAAACTTATCTCCTTCTCCAGTAAAAAACCAGGAACCGGATTGGGAAACAATCGGGGAAGGGCATCTACTGAGGCGTGGGCGCGATGGACACAACCGAAGGCATCATTCACATAGAAATCAGCCAAGTTCCTTAATCGCTGGGCAAAGGCCAAATCGTTCTTCTCTTCTTCGGGATGGAAACGGAGATTTTCTAAAAGGATAATATCACCAATCTGGGCTTTCTGGATAATTCTTTCTGTATCTTCTCCGATACAGTTGGGAGTTAAGACCACTTCTCGGGAGAGAAGTTGCGATAATCTCTCTTTTATCGGTTTCAGGCTGTATTTCGGGTCAAACTTTCCCTTAGGCTTACCGAGATGGGAGGCGATGATGGGAATGGCACCCTCTTTAAGGATATATTCAATTGTTGGTAGAGAAGCACGGATTCTCGTATCATCGGTGATATTACCTTTCTCGTCCAATGGACAATTAAAGTCAACCCTTAAAAATACCCTCTTTCCTTTTAAGGGTAAATCTATTAGTCTTGCCATCTCTCAACTACGTATTTTATTAAATCAACCACCCGATGGGAATAGCCCCATTCGTTATCATACCAGGCAAAGACCTTAACTAAATGTTTATCAACAACCGTGGTGAGAAGGGAATCAAAGATGGCAGAGTAGGGAGAACCGGTGAGGTCAATAGAAACTAAGGGTTCGGTAAGATATTGGAGGTAGCGTTTCATCTTCCCTTCGCTCGCCTTTCTAAAAACCTCATTCACCTCTTCTTTACTCGTTCTCTTCTCCACCTCGCAGGAAAGGTCAATAAATGAGACATCTGGGGTGGGTACCCGAACGGCGATACCATCAATCTTCCCTTTTAATTCCGGATAGATAACCCCAATCATCTTCGTAGCTCCCGTAGTCGTAGGAATCATAGAAAGGTTGCAGGCTCTCGCCCGTCTTAAATCCTTATGGGGAGAGTCTAAGATTCTTTGATCGTTGGTATAGGCATGGATAGTTGTCATATAACCCCGAATGATCTTAAAATTCTCATGAAGAATCTTTATTATCGGCACAACACAATTGGTGGTGCAAGAGGCAGCGGAGATGATATGGTCTTCTCTCGGATTATAAGTTTCTTCATTGACACCCATTACGATTGACTTAATGGGTTTCTCCCCTTTGGGAGGAGCAGTAATCACGACCTTCTTAGCGCCATTTTCCAAATGCTTTTGACAATCTTCAAAGGTTAAAAATTTACCGGTCGCCTCCACCACAATCTCCACCCCTAAATCTTTCCATTTTAAATTCTCCGGTTCCTTCTCGGTGAAGACCCTAATCTCTCTACCATTAAGGAAAAAGGAATTTTCCCTGGCTTTCACCTCCCCGGGAAAAATCCGATGGACGGAATCATACTTAAAGAGATGGGCTAAAACTTCGGACTTTGCCACATCATTTATTGCCACAAAATCCAAATCCTTTTCTTGATAACCAATCTTTAAAACCAACCGGCCAATCCTGCCGAAGCCGTTAATACCAACCCTTTTTGCCATAAAGACCTCCGTCTTCTTCACTTCTTGGCTTAAAATTTCTATAAACTTAATCTTATAGGAAAAATAAATACTTGTCAATTCTTTGCAAAAAACCTTGGCAAAATCTTTAATAGACCCAATCCTTGCCCGAAAGATTTTTTAGTAAAACCCCACCGGTGATAGAAAAGGTGGTTATAGAGGTTTTTGACTAAACGAATTATAGTTGTCGTTGATGGTGAGACCTTGCCAAATAAACCTCTTTTTATCTTCTATACGGGACTCGGCTTCGGTTTATCGCTTATATCATTTTCGTGCTTTTATGGTTAAGGGCTTTTAGGGCAGAGGGGACAGGGGTTAGAAAGAAAAAGGAAGAGATGGGGCGAGGGGTCATCGGGTGGATGGTGAGTATTTTATAATTTTGGTAAAGAATTGAATGGTATGAGGGCGGAGAAGTATCTTAGAATTAATCCGAACATTTCTTTATTTCCTCCGGCATCTTAGATAAGATAGAAGTTTCCAACTTTGTGGTGGTTACGATCTCTATAAACAGTATAAGAGGGGCGAAGAGAATTCGCCCCTCTTGTTCTTTTCTTTCCTTCCCTTTATTTCTGGTTTCCTTCCACAACCACCGTTTTCGTTTGGATTGAGAAACTACCCAGAACCGCGCTGATAAGGTAGTCCACGATTTCAAAATGCGTTGTCACCTTGACGTTCTCTAAGTTGTATTTGGAAATTATGTCCGCGGTGGAATTATCAGTAATCGGCACCAGTCCCCATAGGACATACCAGACCCTTTTGCTCGTTTTAAAGGTTGTCTGGTCAGTTTCGGAAAGGAGAATCGTCTTTTTCCCCGCCGGACTGACAATAGAGACCGGATAACAACCGATAAAAAGTATTAGAAATAAGAAAAGAAATAACCGCTTCATATTGTCCTCCAACTTTGGAGTATAGCAAAATATAAAAAGATGTCAATTGCTAATTATTATTGATGAGACCTTGACGGAATGAGGTTAAAGTTTAGAATAAAGTGATATGGATAAAAGAAGTCTTTACGAAGTGATTGTGGTTGGGGGTGGTCATGCGGGTTGCGAAGCGGCCTTAGCCTCCGCCCGTTTAGGCTGTAAAACTTTGCTTTTGACCTTAAATTTGGATACAATTGGCCAGATGTCTTGTAATCCGGCAATCGGCGGGATTGGTAAGGGACAGTTGACCAAGGAGATTGATGCCTTGGGTGGGGAGATGGCAAAGGTTACTGACCGGGCGGGAATCCAGTTCCGCTACTTAAATACCAAAAAAGGACAGGCGGTTCGCTCTTTAAGAGCCCAGGCAGACCGACTTCAATACCGGGTGAAGATGAGGGAGGTCTTAGAAAAAGAAGTTAATTTATTTATCAAACAGGCGGAGGTGATAAAAGTTCTTACCGAAGGTAAGCGAGCGGTTGGGGTGGAGACCAGTTTCGGAGAAAGATTTTTTGCGAAGGCGATTGTCTTAGCCCCGGGCACTTTCCTTTCCGGCTTAATTCATATCGGTTTAGAAAATTTCCCCGGGGGAAGAATGGGGGAGATGGCATCTATTTTCTTAGCCAAAAATTTATCAGAATTGGGGTTTAAGATGGGAAGGTTTAAGACTGGAACCCCACCCCGCCTTGATGGGCGAACGATTGACTTTTCTCGCCTCGGGGTGCAAAATGGCGATGAACCCCCCTCTCCCTTCTCTTTCTGGACTGATTTTCCGGTTAAAAATTACCTACCCTGTTACATCACCTACACCAATCCCAAAACCCACGAGATTGTGAAATCTGGTCTTGACCGTTCCCCCTTATATCAGGGGATAATCAAAGGGACCGGAGTGAGATACTGCCCCTCAATTGAGGATAAGGTGGTGAAATTTTCCGAGAAAGAGCACCATCAGGTCTTTTTAGAACCCGAAGGGTTAAATACCTTTGAGTTTTATCCCAACGGAATTTCAACCAGTCTACCGATTGATGTTCAGATTAAGATGGTGAGAAGTATTGAAGGTTTGGAGGAGGCAGAGATTTTAAGGCCGGGCTATGCGATTGAACATGACTATTCTGACCCAACCCAATTAAAACCAACCTTAGAGACAAAACTTTATTCCGGTCTATTTTTTGCCGGACAAATTAACGGCACCACGGGCTACGAAGAGGCAGCTGCCCAAGGGATTATCGCCGGGATAAATGCGGCTCATTTCGCAAAAGGGAAAGAGCCTTTTCTCATCTCAAGGAGTGAAGGTTATATCGGGGTCTTGATTGATGACTTGATTACCAAGGGCACGAATGAACCGTATCGGATGTTCACCTCTCGGGTAGAATTCCGGCTTCTTTTGCGCGATGATAATGCGGATTTGCGCCTTTCGGAAAGGGCTTACCGAATTGGTCTCCTAAAAGAAGAGCAGTATAAGAAGGTGAAGGAGAAGAAGGAGAAGGTAGAAAGACTAATCTCTTGGTTAAAGGAGACAAAGGTCTATCCCAAGAAGGAGGTAAATGAAAAATTGGTTGCCTGGCAGACCTCACCAATAAAAGAGGCGATTTCCCTTTTTGAACTTTTGAAAAGGCCGGAGATGGATTTGTCTAAACTAAAGGAATTGGTCAATGCCAATTTAGAGATAGAAGAGAGGGTGGCGCAAACCGTAGAGGTTGATGTGAAATACGAAGGATATATTGAAAGGATGAAAAGGGACTTAGAAAAATTTCAAGAACTGGAAGAGATTAAAATCGCTCCGGATTTTGACTACCATTCGGTGAAGGGACTTTCTAATGAGGTAAAGGAGAAGTTAAGTAAAATAAGACCAACCTCTCTGGGGCAGGCTTATCGCATTCCCGGGGTTACCCCTTCGGCGATTCTCAATTTATTGATTTATTTGAAAAAGAGATGAGGGAAGAAGAAAATTATCTACTCTTAAAGGATTTTGCCCAGGGTTTAGGGGTTTCCCTTTTTGGGGTTGGTGATTTTTCTCGGATAGAAAAAAATGATTTCCTTTTAAGGGAAGAGACTTTGAAAAAGTTTCCCTTTGCCATTTCTATTGGTCTCAGGTTGTCAAGGGCAATTCTGGAAGATTTAGAAGACCATCCGACCAAGTTATATTTTCATCACTATAAGGTTGTCAATTACCTTTTGGATGCTTCGGCATTAAGGATTGCCAATTGGATTGAGGAGAAAGGTTATTGGGCTTTACCAATTCCCGCCTCCCAGACCGTAGATTGGGAAAGACAGAGGGGACATCTCTCTCATAAGAGGGTAGCGATGGCTGCGGGTTTGGGTTGGTTGGGCAGGAATAACCTTTTAGTTACTCCGGAATACGGAGCCCAGGTGCGATTGGCAACAATTTTAACCGATTTACCTTTACTGACTAATGCTCAACCCTTTGATTTCAATTGTGGTGATTGTTTTGCTTGCCTTTCGGCCTGTCCGGTGAAAGCGATTAAGGAGCGGCCAGAAGATTTTGACCACCAGAAATGCTTCTCTTTACTCAAAGAGTTTCAGAAGAAATATGTTCCGCAACACATCTGCGGTCTTTGTGTTAAGGCATGCTCGCCAAAAATAAAAAAGAGATGAAGTAACGGAGATATTGTCAAATTTTGTGGAAAATTTTTAAACCTTTCCCGCACTTACCCCTCTCAATCACCTCCACCACTAACTCCGGATAATCTATCCGCCGCCACCGAATCCGCAAAGATATAGAATCTAATCGCTTCTTATGGAAAGAGAAATATGTCTGAACCCAATATTCCTTACTATCACTTACCCTTAGAGATTTTAAGAAAAATACTCATGGTGTATCTCCTTTGGGGGTGCTGATTTTGGTAACACCCGCCTTAAAGTTTCTCTTAGGATTAGGCTCCCATTTAGACTTCGGATTAAACCACTGATTAGGCTTTGGATTATACCCTAATTTAGGCTTCTATTTATCCCTCTCTTTATACCCTCTTTTAGACTATTTATTAAATTCTCAATTAAACTCTTTATTAAATCTCCAATTAAATCCCAAATTAACCCTTTTCTTATAACTTCTATTATCTCTTCCATTAAATCCCCGATACCATCCCCTGTATGCTACACCCCTTTTTATAAAGGTAAACCCCTCCTTTTTGATAAAGATCTCACGCTTAATGCCATTTTCATTAAGTGCTAATTACCCGATAATCCCTCCTCAATCTCTTTTCTGATGATTATAAAAGTCTTATCCGCCTCTTTGAGGCGAGACTTCGCCAAAGGCGAGTGAGACTTCGCCAAAGGCGAGCGACTTAACTCCAAGAAGTTTGAGTTTAAGGTCTTCATCTTCCCTATATAATAATAACGGAAATACCCCCAATTTACTGACACTAAATTTTTAGGTTAATTTCAATAAAATTTTAATTCTGGCACGCTCTTTGCTTGTATCCATCTTTTATTAACGGGGCTTAAAAGTTGGTTTTATCCCTTTGATAGATTTGGCGGTAGGGGATTAAAGGTTTCCCTTCTCTTTTCTCGTTTCGGAAGATTCTTCCTTCTTGAACTTTATCTTCGCCCCATTTCTTTCGGATTTGGTCTAAGGTCTTATTTAATCTTTGGAGAGTAATCTCTCTTTCTGGTGGGAGAAAAAGGGAGAGTTGAAAAGGATAGGTAGTAAATCCCGATAGGGTAATTCCAATCAGGCGGACTTTTTCATCCCGCTTTTTTATTAAGGAGTGTAATAATTCCTTGGCTTTCGGAAAGATTAACTGGTGGGCATCGGTTGGGGAAATCTTTTGTCTCTGGGTGATGGTTGCAAAGTCTTCAAAGCGGATTCGGACGGTAATAATTGTCGCTTGCTCCTGCCATTCTCGTAATTCACTGGCCGCTTCTTTCAAAAGTTCATAAAGGGTCCTTTCTAAAATCTCTAAATTCCTTGTATCCTTTAATAAGGTAATACTTCGGCCGATTGACTTCGGTCTCTCTCTTATCTCTAACCCCTTCTCTTCGGTTAAGTTCTTTCTCAATTTTTCTGCCCATTTTCCCATCAAGCGATTGAGGGTTGTTATCTCTGCCTTTAGAAAATCGCCGATCGTTTTTATTCCCGCCCCTTTCAAAATTAAGGAATTTTTCTCTCCGATTCCCGGAATTGTCTCCACCGGCACCGAGGCGAGATAATCTTCTTCCTTTCCTTTTGGGAGATAGAAGAGGCCATCGG
>JBDRVQ010000027.1:0-25708 GCA_039801905.1 candidate division WOR-3 bacterium
AAATAGAGGTATTGCGAGAAGAGAGCCAAAGGAATCAATAACCAGAGGGCACGGGTTAAAGTTATATAGACAGCGATTATCATTGGTATCATCAACAGAAAAGCAGAAATTTTCCATCGTTTTCTTTTCTCATACAAAAAGAGGGCAAAAAGGAGAGGGATAGTAAAATTAAAAATATGTTGCTGGTCAGTTCGGAACCTCTCTGCTCCGCCTAAGGAGTAAAACTGATAACTATAATAAAAACTAATAATTAAAGAAGTGATAACGATTGCCAATAGAATCTCTTTCGTTTCCTTTTCCGTGAGGTCGATTTTTAAGACAATAAAATAGATTCCCCAAAGAAAAAGCATCATTAATTCATCAAAAATTATTATTTTCCCTCTCCCTTTTGTTAATCCAATAAGAGCAGAAATAATTACGACAATTAGAAAGCCAAGGAGACACTTACCAATTCTACCAATCGGTTCTTTTTTTATTTTTGCTTCCAAACTACCAAGGATTAAAAAGAAAAGAGTGATTAGTGGGAATACTTCTTCTAATTTAAAAAGGAAGTCTCGCCTGGTGGGATAGGGAAGGATTATGGCGACAAAAAGCGATACGATAAGAGAAGCGATTACTGGTTTTTTATTAAGGAGAATGAAGATAATGCCACCGATTCCGATGATAATTGCGATGGTGGCTCTGATTGGTAAAAGAAGGGCGAGAGAAAAAATAATTCCCTCAAGGATTAAGACTAAAAGTAACCATTTTTTGTTTATCGGGTAAGATAAGGAAATAGGGGAGGATAAATCTTCTGGGGTATCTTTAACCACGGCCTTTTTTCTCTTTGGGAGAGAAAAAATTTTTAATTAAAGGGAGGTCGTTCTTAGTTATTTCTTTAATTTTTACCCATTCCTGGTAAGCAAAGGAATCTCTGGGCAAATTTTTTCCGTACTCTAAACCAAATGCAAGGAGAACACCACCCAGAAAACTTAAAAGAAAGGCGAAAAGGACAATTATTCTCCTTTTTGGGAAACTTCTCCTTTCCGGGATTCGGGCATAATCCAAAACGGTTATGGTTGGGGTATCCCGCGCTTCTAAGATTTTTGCCTGCTCGTACTGTTGAATCAAGAGGGCATAAATTTCCTCTTGTACTCGATAATCCCTTAACCTTCGGGCATATTCCGCCGCCACCGCGGGCAAATTGGCAAAGGGAACCGCAAAGCCGGCGCCGTAGCCTTTTCCTCTCTTCCCCGTTTCAATCTCCGCCAATTGCCGCCGAAACTCAGCGATCTCTCTCTTTATCCCTGCGAGATAAAAATTGTCTGGGGTAGAGACATTCTGCACAATCCCCAACTCCATCTCTCTCTTTAATAATTCCGCCTTCAAAGAGGCGTAGGCATCAATTACCGCCTTCGTCTCTTCATCCAAGGCAACCACCCGATGCCTTTCCTGGAAAACCCTTAGAGATTCTTGCGCGGTCTTTAATTCATTTAGGGCACTGGTTAATCTCTTCTCAATGAAGAGACGCATATTCTTTCCCCGACTCATATTGGACTCTTTAAGGAAACGGTCTAACTCTTCAATATAAGAGTTGGCAATATCTGCAGCCAGTTTTGGTTTTGGTGCTTCCACAACAATCGTCACCACCCCTTCTTCACTCACTCTAATCTTTGTTGCTTGGGATAGAGTTCTCACCGCCAGTTCCATACTCTTTTTTATTTTATAAACCTTCATCAAATCACACTTAATAATCACCCGTTCTTGAATTGTCCGACTGCCTAAAATTGCCGCGATCAGATCGGAAGGAGTAGCACCGGGGAGAAGGCTTCCACCGCGGGCTAACCGACTCAGTTTGGGGATGGAGAGACCGCCTGCTCCTAAGACTCCGGCAAATTCCGATTCCTCAGATGGGGGAAGAATTTGGGCGGTGGCTTGGTATTTAGGCGGCAGGAGGAAACTGATGATGATAGCCAAAATGGTAAATATTAGAACATCATAGAAAATTAACTTTCGGTATCTAACCAATATTCCCAGATATTTTAGTAAAGTTTCCATCTTTTAATCTAAATTAAAAACCCCTTTATGTCAACTTCTTCATTAAAAATTCCCGAATCCTTACGCTTGCCTTCCCATCCCCAAAGGGGTTTTTCACCTGTGCCATCTTCAAGTATTCAGAACGGGAAGAGAGTAACCTTTCGGTCTCTTCCACAATCCTCTTCTCATCCGTTCCTACCAATCGGGCGGTCCCGGCAAAAATCGCCTCGGGCCTTTCAGTCTTTTCCCTTAAGACTAAAACCGGTTTTCCCAAAGCGGGCGCTTCTTCTTGAATCCCACCAGAATCGGTCAGGATGAGATAAGAACTTCTCAGAAGGTGAGCAAAAGGAAGGTACTCCAAAGGTGGGATTAAATGAATCCTCTCCCTTTTCCCTAAAATTTTATGGGCTGGAATTCGGATGTTAGGGTTGGGATGGACGGGATAAATAATCTCCACATCTTTATTCCTCTCCACCAGTCGGACAAGAGCGGAGCAAATCCTTAAAAAGGGTTCCCCAAAACTCTCCCGTCGGTGGCAGGTGACAAGAATGATCCGATTTTTGGGGTTTACTCTCTTCAAAATTGCCAATTCTAAATTGGGATGCAACTTTAGGACCAGATATAAAGCATCAATCACTGTGTTACCCGTAACGACAATCTCGCTTTGAGCGATCCCTTCTCTTAAAAGATTCTCCTTTGCCTTTTGGGTTGGGGCAAAGTGGTAATCAGCCAGATGACTGATGAGACGTCGGTTCATCTCCTCCGGGAATGGGGCATATTTATCTAAGGTCCTCAGACCGGCTTCAATATGAGCCACTGGAATTTGGCAATAGAAACTGGCTAAAGCGGCGGCAAAAGCGGTGGTGGTATCTCCCTGGACGAAAACCAAATCCGGCCTTTCTCTTTGGAGTAATTTTTCTAAACCACGCAGGACCCGAACGTTAATGTCAAATAGAGTTTGCCCCTCCCGCATAATCCCCAAATCAAAGTCCGGGTGTAAATGAAAAGTCTCAAGGACCATATCAAGCATATCCCGGTGTTGGGCGGTGACGCAGATTTTTACCGAAAATCTTCTCTTATCTTCTGCCAGTTCCTTTATTACGGGGGCTAACTTAATCGCCTCGGGTCGGGTGCCAAAAATAAAAAGGGTGCGGAGGGGAGAAGAAAGAAAAGTTTTTTTTCTAAATCTTTTTCTCGCCACGAGCGGAAAGGAGTTCCTCAATCTTTTCTAATAACTCTTCATAATTGAAAGGTTTAGTAAAGTAAGCATCCGCTCCGGCTTTTTTCGCCTCTTCCATATCCTTCTCTTGGGAACGGGCACTGAGGATGACGATCGGTATATTCTGATACCGGCGATCCCTTTTTAAGAAATTGCATATCTGATAGCCGTCCATCTCCGGCAGGATTAGATCTAAGATGATCAAATCGGGTTTTTCTTGGCGCGCTTTATTAAAACCGAGCCGTCCATTACTTGCGGTAATTACCTCATAGCCCTCACTTTCCAACCTCCTCTCTAAGACGGCGACAATCCGTTCTTCATCTTCAATGATGAGGATTTTCCCTTTCATACCTTCTCCTTTTTCAAAACCATCTTTAATATCTCATCTTGGTTAACCTCCTTCGGTAAAAAAATCTGATAACTAATAATGGGCATTATGGGAAACTTTTTCTTTAAAAAGTCACACAAGACGAGATGGTTATCATAAAATTTCTCCGAAGGGGCAATCAAGAAAATGACCAATTCCTCTTTTAAGGGCAACCACCGGTAGAAACCAGAAGCCCGGTTCTCCTTTTGGAGGATACTTTCCAACTCTTCGTAAAAATTTGCTGGTTTCTCCCCCAGACCCTCAATAAGAAAGAGGGCTAATGGTAGATTGCTTTTCTTGGTCTGCTCCTCCGCCCATTTTAAGTCATCTTTCAATTCCAAAACTTCGGAATAGAGGGGTAAGGAAAAGTAAAATTGGCTCCCTTTATTTTCTTCACTTCTAAACCAGATCTTCCCTCCGTTAATCTCCACCAATTCTTTACAGAGAGCCAATCCCAAACCCGTGCCCGGTATATTTTGTCCACCACTCCGTTCAATCCGACAGAATTTTTGAAAGATCTTCCCCTGCTCCTTCTTGGGAATACCGATCCCGGTATCCTTCACCCCGATGATAACCTCCTGGCGCTCGGGCGAAAACTCAGTCGTAATTTCGATCTCCCCACCCAGCGGGGTGAACTTTAGCGCATTACCGAGAAGATTATTTAAGATGCGATAGCAATGTGCCTCATCGGCAAAGACCGGCGGCAAACCTTCGGGAAGGGAAATGTTAATCGTAATCCCCTTACTTTCTTTAACCTTCTGGAAGGGATTCAATACCCGGAAGATTAGCTTCTCCACCTCCATTTTTCTCCTTCTTATAGAAATCCTTCCCGATTCTATCCGGGAAAGGTCTAAAAGGTCATTGATGAAGTCTGCCAATCTTTGCGCCTCCTCCAAGGCAAGGCGGAGAAATTTTTTCTGCTCGGGATTAACCTCACCCAAAGTTCCGTCTTCACAGAGCCTGATCCCTTCCATAATTGTCGTCAAGGGGGTGCGGAGGTCATGGGAGACCGCGGAAACAAATTCACTTTTTGCCTCATTCAATCGCAAAAGTTCTCTATTCATCTTTTCCAATTCCTCAGTCATTTGGAGGAGTTTCTTCCTCTGGATGAGAAAGGCGCGGTTGAGAAGTTCATTCTTTTCCTCCTTATCTTTCCTAAGGATAACGAAACGGAAAAAGGAGCTTTCAGCCCAAGAGAGTTCATGAATGCGGGCGGTAAAGTCCACTCTCTTTCCTTCTCTCGTCTGGACAATTACGGGAAGAGAGTTCCCTCCCAATTCCTTCCCTTCCCCGAGAATGATAAAATTTTCCCAAACTTCCCCCATTAAATCTTCCTTTCCGCAACCCAATAGCTCTCCCATCCTCTCGTTAGCTAAAATCACCACCCCCTCCCTTTCTAAGAAGGCGGGCTCTTCCCAACTATTCAGGACCGCCTCCAAAGTCCGGATTGACAATCGCTCCTTAGTTCGGGAGAGGAGAAAGATAATTTTAGCGCCGATGAGGAGGTCAAAAAATAACAACTCGCTTCCGCCTTTTCGGTAGGGGATTACAACTTCCCCCTGGGAAAATAACTTTCCAGAAGGGGCGAGAGAGGTGGGAAGAAATGGTTCTAACCGTTCTGCCACCACTTTGCTAAAATCTTCCTTCTTATAACCAAAGAGGGAGGGTAAATTCTCACTAAAATAAATAATCTCCCCCTCTTTATTCAGAATAATAATGGAATACATAAAGTTTTTTTAATTATACCATTTCTTTTTGAAAAATCAATCACCCTTGGACGCTAACCAGTAGTATTTGAGAAACCTCCTAATGCCTTTTAACTAACCCCTCATCCGGATTTTTGGTTATCTCCCTCAAAGAAGCCCGGAGAATCACTTCTGGTTTCTCTCCTAAAAAGATCTGGGCAATCTTCTCAAATTCCGGAGTGATATCGGAAAGATAGATTTTTAATTTGCCGCGGCCGGAACTTTTTTTTATTCCCCGCTCTTCAATAATTCTCTTTACCTCCTTGGCGGTCTCCTTTCCGGCATCAATCACTTTCACCTTTCCCTTTAAGACCTCCCTGATAACCGACCGGAGGAGGGGGTAGTGGGTACAACCTAAAAGTAGGGCATCAACCTTCTCGGTTAAGAAGACCTTTAAGTATTCCCGACAAACTATCTTGCTAACCGGATGGGAAATAAAATCCTCCTCTACCAGAGGCACCAGTAAAGGTGTTGCCTTAGCAATAATCTCAACATCTTTATCCCTTTCTTTCAAAGCCCTTTCGTAGGCACCAGAGGAGATTGTCGCCTTCGTGCCAATCACTCCAATTTTCTTTCTTCTACTTACCGAAAGTGCCGCCTTTGCTCCGGGTTCTAAGACGCCAACTACGGGAACGGGAAAGGAGTTTCTAATTTCGGAAAGTGCCCAGGAAGAAGCCGAATGGCAAGCAACGACGATAATTTTAACCTTCCTTTCGTAAAGAAAATGAGCATCCTCTAAGGCATATCTCCTTATCAATTCTGGGGATTTTGAACCGTAGGGAAGTCGGGCGGTATCGCCAAAATATAAGATATCCTCTTTGGGTAGAATTTTTCTTATCTCCTTCACAATCGTCAAGCCCCCAATTCCCGAATCAAAGACCCCAATCGGTCTACTACTCTCTGATCTGGGCAATCTTCTTCTCATAGACAAAAAGAAAATTTTTCACTCCCCGAAAGATTGCTTCGGCAATCCTTTCCCTCATCTTCTCTTGGCGGAGGAGTTTTTCCTCCCGCCGGTTAGAGAGAAATCCACACTCCACTAAGACCGCGGGCATCAGAGCCCCCCGCAGGACATAGAAGCCCGCTTGTTTCACTCCCCGATTGGCTAAACCCAAATAGGCATCAGCCGCATCCTGAATGGCACAGGCTAATTCCTCTGACTCTTTTAAGAATTCGGTCTGGGCCAAGTCCGAGAGGATCAGTGTCAAATCGTCATTAAGAAAGGAATTGTCAACCCCCTCAATTTTTAAGGCCTCATTCTCTTTTAGCGCCTGCGCCCTTTCCAAATCAGTTCTCCCCTCGGCAAGGAAATAGGTTTCAAAACCAATCGCCCTTGGATTATCCCGAGAGGCGTTATTGTGGATACTGATAAAAAGATCCGCCTTATTCTTATTGGCAAAATTTACCCGTTCCCCCAGAGAAACAAATTCATCTGTCTCCCGGGTTAGAAGCACCCGATAACCAAGTTGTCTTAACTTTTTTGCCAATCTTTTGGCAATATCTAAGTTCAAATCCTTTTCTTTAGTGCCTAACTTACCAATTGCTCCCGGGTCTTTGCCCCCGTGTCCGGGGTCTAAGACAATCAAAAGTCTTTCCCGCTTAAAGGAATAGGGATAGAATTTAACCAAAAGCCCATTCTCTTTCTTAAAGGTAGAAGCCGAAGCGCTCCCTTTGAAATAAAAGACGAGCCTTGTCTTCCCCTCTATCTCCTCTTCTTTTATCTCGCGCACTATTCCCCTGGGTAAAATTTTTGTCGGAAGAGAAGCGAAGATGATTACCTCATAAGTGAGGGGAGAAAGTTGCCGGACCGAAAAGTCAAAGGGTGGAGAAATTTCAAAAAAGTAGTAGGTTGTATCCTTTATTTGGGAGGAAGTAACCGAAAGAACTTCTTTTCTCTCTTCGGTAATTTCAATCTCCGGAAAAATTTCTCTTAAAGCAAGAACCGGAAAGAGAATCGTCTCATTATGTTTAATGACCGGAGCGGTAATCTTTATTATCTTGCCCCCCATAATTACGAAATTGGAATCTAAGGTGAAGACCATCTCCTTCTTGCCAGAATCTTGGGGGAGGAGGCAAATTACTCTCCCTTCTACCAACCAGAGATTTCCCGAGAGCGCCTTAATTAAACGGGGAAGGGAGATATATTCCAATTCCCCTAAATGAACCTTATTTATCGTCTCATCCCCAATCTTTATCGCCTGGGAAGAGAGAGAGGAAAAAAAGAGATTGCATAAAAGAAAAAACTTTAACCAATTTCTCCTACCCATATTTTCTCTCAATCCGGTCTGCCCTTTCCATTGCGCGCCGGCGCAACTCTTCCCGCCGGTCAATCTCCTTCTTCCCTTTGGCTAAGGCGATCTCCAATTTCGCTTTTCCTTTTTGATTAAAATACAACTTTAAGGGGATAAGGGTATAACCCCTCCTTTCCACCTTACCGTAAAGGCGGGAGATTTCCTGTTTATGTAATAGAAGTTTCCTTTTCCTTTTGGGCGAAGGTAAGAAGACACTTCCCTTACTATAAGGGGCGATATTCACATCATAGAGAAATACCTCACCGTTTTCAATCCCACAATAGCCTTCATCCAAAGAGACTCTCCCTTCCCTTAAAGACTTCACTTCGGAACCGAGGAGGGAAATTCCGGCTTCGTAGGTCTCCTCAATAAAATAATTCTTCTTCGCCTTCCGGTTAGTCGCCACAATCTTTATCATCCCCTTCTCTTCCTTCTTTCCCATTTATCGAAAACTCACCCCCGCGGTTAGGGCAAATGCCGGGTAGAGTGCCTTCTCAAAACCGAGATGGAGAAATGTTAGTCCAAACCGCAAGCCACAACCCAAATTTATCCGGAACTTATTCTCACCCTGGAAGGAAACCTTAATATTTTTCGTCTCCTCTCGCTCGCCACTCCGGGTTGGTATTTTATACTTAAACTGATAGTTAATATCCACCTTGGTCATCTCATATCCCAGACCGATGGTTGGCTCTAAAATGAGAAGCCTTTTCCCAGCAATCAGATTAAGACTCATATTTTGCGTCTTTAAGACATCACCAATCGTAAAAATCTGATAGGCAAAACCAAGACAGATGCTCACTGGTAGATTCTTTAAAGGACCGAAATGATTTAGATTCTCCTTTAAGCCAAAACCATAAAGATTGACCTTTGTCCCCTTAAAGGGCCAGGGGATATAACGAATAAAAATCTCACTCCCAAAAGGTAGACCAACCGTCAACTGGGGGATTAAGTAGGGAAGACCAGGAAGATTTAGTCCACCCGGAATCTCTTTGGGGATGGCCACCGCATTCCCGGGAACCGAAACTGGTTTTTTATCTGTTGGCCCGAAAATGGTTGGTGCACTTTCCAAAAAGACCTTAAAGAAGACCAAGGAATCAGTGCCCGAAATTAAAGAACAGGCTAAAACACTATCAGAAAAATAACGGGCGGATTTGGGAATTGGGGAATAACTTGCCTTTAAGGATAAATCAAATCCCAATATGGAGTGGCAATAGGAAGAATGGAAAAGACTGGTGTTAGAAAGGATGCCAAAGGAATTAATAAGTGGTTGGGTATAATCCTTTAAGACCTCTTCGGAGACCGATTTTATCTTATCAACTGGGCTTTCCCCAGCCAGAGAAAAAAGAAAGATAAAAAATATGATGAGTAGCCTTTTCATAATTCCATTTTAAGCTAATTTTTCCAATCGTCAACCCTAATCCCAAATTGATAACCAATTTAGGCAAGCAAAAATCGTGCCAGACTGAATAAATCCGCGGAAGGCGGACTAAAAAATTAGTGTCCAATTTTGGGGGGTATTTCCGTTATTATTAGATAGGGCGATGGAGAAACTAACTATTAAGGATTTTGCCTTTTTGGGTGTTATAGATAAGAAGGGGTTTTTAAGTGATTGGGTTCTAATCCCAACCCTTATATAAGAGAGATTGAGGAGGTGTTATCGGGTAATTAGCACTTAACGAAAATGGCATTAAGCGTGAGATCTTTATCAGAAAGGAGGGGTTTATCTTTATAAAAAAGGGTGTAGCATACAGGGGATGGTATCGGGGATTTAATAGAAGTTCTAAGAAAAGGCTTAATTTTGGATTTAATTGGAGATTTAATAAAGGGTTTAATTGAGAATTTAATAAATAGTCTAAAAGAGGGTATAAAGAGAGGGATAAATAGAAGCCTAAATTAGGGTATAATCCCAAGCCTAATTAAGGGTTTAATCCGAAGTCTAAATGGGAGCCTAATCCTAAGATAAACTTTAAGGCGGGTGCCGCCAAAATCAGCACCCCAAAGGAGATACACCATGAGTATTTTTCTTAAAATCTCTAAAAAATCAAGGGTTAAAAGAAACCGTTGCGAACAAAAGAGAAGACGGAGGCTCCTTCAAAAAATAGGCTCTGGCTAAAAAGTATCCTTGAGGCGCTAAAAATTTTATTAGGAGAGAAAATTGTAAAAATACTCGTTAGCTGTCCGATGACCGCTCTCCCCCAAACTTTTCTATCATCGGAGGGGCTTTATTAAAAGGATTTTTCCGGCGAGGTTATGAACACATTTAACGCTTGCATTAACTTTGTTGACTTATAACTTTTTCGGGATAGAATTAAATTTATTCAGGTTTCAGAATGAAGGAAGAAGTGAGTTTGAGCGAAGTTTTTTCCCCGGCACTGGTCTTCAGGGAGGCCGGTTTAAAATCTAAGGAAGATGTTTTCCAATTTGTGGCGAAGAAGTTGGTGGAGAAGGGAATAATCTCCTCTTCCGAAGAAAAGGTAGTAATTGAAAAATTAAAGGCGCGCGAGGAGATCGGCTCTACTGGTATTGGCAATGAGGTGGCTATTCCCCATATCACCCTAAATTCTCTAAAGAAGATGGTGGGCTTAATTTTCCAGAGTGAGAAGGGGATAAAATGGGAGGCGTTAGATAAGAAACCGGTTCGGCTCTTTATCTTCCTTTTCGCCCCAGAGGAGAAGAGGGAGGAATATCTCTCTACCTTAGCGGAAGTGGCTTGCGTCTTAAATATTCCGGAAAGGTTGAAGGGGATGCTGAAAGCGAAAAGGAAGGAAGAGATTTATTCCCTTCTCACCGGGGTAGAAAGGGAAAGTTCTCTCTCCCGCTACCGGAATTTTATCGCCTTCGGGATTGGTTTATTAATTTTTTACTTTCTTGCCCAGTATCTCTTTACTCGCCTCCTCCTTCCGGATAGCCCGCCCTACCAAGGGTTTTCTCATCTCAATTCCCCCTTTTGGATCAGTAAGGAGATCTTCACCACCACCCTATTTTTTAGCACAGTCTTAGGAACCCTCCTCTTCTTTCGTTATCGGGTGGCAATTGCCGCCTTAGCTTTAAGTCTCCTTTTAATTTTGAGGGTGATGGATATTGAGTTAACAATCAAATTTATGTCTATTCCCACAGTGCTTTTCATTATGGCGGTAATGGTGATGGTAAAATGGTTTGAGGAAAAGGGGGTATTTAAGTTTTTGGTCCTTCAAGGGTTAAGATTCTTTGCCAATTCCCCAATCCTCCTTTTTCTCTCTTTAATGTTTCTCTCGGCAATTTTGGCGGGGGTGGTTGATGAGGTCTCAGCAATCCTTATCACCTTTGGGGTGGCGATGGAAATCTCCCGTCAGACAAAGGTGAATATCATTCCCTATCTTTTGGGTTTGGTGATGGCTACCAATATCGGTAGCGCTTTAACGATGATTGGCAATCCCATCGGTATCTACTTGGGTTTTAGTGGCGGGCTTACCTTTATTGACTTTTTACGCAATGCCACACCCATAGCCATCGCCACCGCTTTTCTCACCATCACCATTATCGCCTTTTTCTATCGGCGGTCGGTAGAAACAAAGGTTAAGATAAGTTTAATGGAGTTAGAAAAGAAGATGGTAATTGAGAATCGGCAGGAGATGTTTCTTGCCCTTTCAATCTTTCTCCTCTTTTTAATTTTAGTTGCCAGCCACACTTTTTTGGAGAGGCTCTTAGGGGTTGAGGAAAGAACTGTGCTTTTGGCAGCGCCTTTGGCGCTTGTCGGTTTTATTGTCTTTAAGGAACAAGAACGGGGTCGGCTTTTTATTGAGAAGGGACCGGATTGGTGGACAATTATCTTCTTCATGTTTCTCTTTGCCAAAGCCGCCTGTTTAGAATATACGGGGGTGACAGTGAAAATTGCCTATTTTTTAACCAAGGTGGCAAAGATCCTCCCTTTTAATTTTCTGGGGGAGTTAAAGGAAAGTGCTGGGGTTTTAACCTTGCTTTTGTGGGGTTCGGGTCTCCTCTCCGGTTTTGTTGATAATCTGCCCATTGTCGCGGCTTTAGTGCCCGTAGCCAAGAGCCTTTCTGCGGCCGGGATGCCCAAGGCGGATCTCTTATGGTGGGCACTTCTCTTTGGTGGTTGTTTTGGTGGTAACCTGACGATGATTGGTTCAACCGCCAATTTGGTGGCGATTGGTCTTTATGAAAAGACCTACCGGCGCCATTTCTTATTTCGGGACTGGTTAAAGATTGGCATAATTATCACCTTTTTCTCCTTAGCCTTTGCCAATTTCTTACTCTTATTAAGGTGAGATATGGAAACGGTCATCTGGGTGATTGACGAAAAAGGCTTGCCCGAGGGGATAATTGAATTATTGAGAAAGGAGAAGATGCGAGTTATCCTGATCGCCCTCTTGGGAAAGGAAAATGATTATAATCTCTGGCGGCATCTCTTCTCCCTTTCGGAAAAATTGACCCAGGAGGGTTTTTCTGTCTCCGTCGGGACCGAAAGGGGAACCCCTTTTTCTTTATTGAGTTTAATGGAAACTATCTCCCCCCAACTTCTCCTTTTACCTAAGGAGAAGTTTTTACTTTTAGGTCCTATGGAGAACGACGATTTCTTAAACCAGTTACCTTGCCCTCTCCTTCTATATTGAGATGAGATTTTTTGTAGCGGTTTTGGGTCCCCAGGAGGCGGAAAGAAAAATTTGTCAATTGGCAAAAGAGGTTGGCTTCCTCATCGCTCAGAAAGGAGGGGTTCTTATTACCGGAGGCTTGGGTGGGGTGATGGAGGCAAGTTGCCAAGGGGCAAAGGCAGCCGGGGGGATAACGATTGGTATCCTTCCGACTAAGGATAAAACATCGGCTAATCCTTACTGTGATTTTCCCATTGCTACCGGTTTGGGGGAGGCAAGAAACTTAATTATTATCGCCACCGCCGATGCCTTAATCGCCATTGGTAAGAGTTGGGGAACCCTCTCGGAAATCTCTTTTGCCTTAAAGATGAAAAAGAGGGTAATTGGTCTTAAAACATTTAATCTGAAAGGGATAATCAAGGTAGAAACACCAAAAGAGGCGGTGAGAAAGGCATTTTCCAATGAAGGAAGTTCTCTTTCTGATTGACGACCGGGGGCTGCACAACCAGATTGTCTTCGGTTGGCTTTTGAGATTAAATCCTAAGAGGTTAATCCTCATCGCCTCGGGGCGAAGCCAGAAAAGGCATACCTTTCCTCTACCCGAAGGAATTTCTTTTTCCCTCTCTCCTCCCGAAGAGGTCTTGCGGATGCGTCTCCAAAAGGAGACAGTGGTTATCATCCCCTCCTTGAAGATTGCCTACCAATTGCTTAAAGGTGGACTGAAAATGGAAAGGTTAAATATTACCGGGCTCCGTTTTCAGAAGGGGAGAAGGCGTTTTTTCTCCTCCCTTCATCTCAATTCCCAAGAGTTGTCTTATTTAGAAAAGATGATCAAAAATGGGGTTAAGGTATTTTTCCAAGAGTTGCCGACGAGTAAAAGTTATAATCTCGGAAGTTTCTTCTCACCTTAACTTGATAATCCCTTTCTTTCTGATATAATATGACTACGATTTCTTCAGAACGCTGTGTTATGATTAAAAAAGAGATTTTGGTAAAGAATGAGATCGGGATGCACATCCGAGCGGCGATTGAGTTTACAAAGGTCGCCAACCGTTTCTCATCGGAGGTGCGCCTCTTTAAGGATGGGGTCTGGGTTAATGGGAAGAGCATCATCTCCGTTTTAACCTTAGGGATTGGTAATAATAATCGGGTCGTTTTGGAGGTGAAAGGGAAAGATGAAGTCGCCTGCTTTAAGGCGTTGAAGGCGATTCTGGAGACGGAGAAGTTATGAGGGAGAGGATACTGAGGGGTATTCCCATCTCTCCGGGTATCGGCATTGGTAGAGTCTTCTTTTACCAAAGGGAACTGCCCAAGGTGGAAGAGAGAGAGATTGCCGAGGAGGGGGTGGAGAGAGAGGTTAACTACTTTTTTGAAAAGATTGGGGAGGTGGAGAGGGAACTTAACGAAGTGTACCAAAAGGTAAGGGAAGAGATGGGGAGGGATGTGGCGGACCTGGTGATGTTTCAAATTCTTTTATTGAAAGATAAAGAGATTAACGGGCGGGTGGAGAAATTGATTCGGGAGAAGAGACGTGATGCCGCCTCTGCCTACTACCAAGTGATTCGGGAATATACCCAAACGCTCCTCAATTCTTCTCTTCCCTTTCTTAAAGAGCGGGAGGTTGATATTATAGATTGTGCCCATCGGGTCTTGCGCTCCTTACTTCCAAAGAAGAATGATACGGTAGAATTTTTATTGGGAAATTGGCATTCAAAAAAAGATATAATCCTTTTTGCTTCCAATTTGACCCCAACCGAAGTGGCGATTTTGGATAAGGAGTTTATAAAGGGAGTGGCTTTAGCCAAAGGGGGGAAATTGAGCCACGTGGCGATAATGACGAAGGCGAAAGAGATTCCCGCGGTTGATGGGGTTGATGATTTATTGAAGGAGGAGAATAAGAACCGCTGGGCGATTTTGGATGGTGACCGGGGAATCGTCATTATTAACCCAACTGAGCGTCGGCTTTTGCAATACGAGAGAGAGGTGAGGGAGGAGAAGAGAAAGAGGGCACTCTATTCATTGAGTAAGGAGGAAGAACCCGTAACGAAGGACGGCAAATATATTGATCTCTCCGCCAACATTGAGTTCATCGGAGAGGTTGATAAGGCAAAGGAGTTGGGGGCTAAAGGAATTGGACTCCTCCGGACCGAATACCTCTTCTTATCCCGAAGGCGGCCCCCATCCGAGGAGGAGCAATTTTTCTTTTATAGAGAAGTTGCCAATAAGATGAAGCCCTATCCGGTAATCATCCGCACCTTTGACTTAGGGGGTGACAAGGTAATTCCTGGTTATCGGGAATTAAACCCCTTTCTGGGTTGGCGGGGGATCAGAATCGGTCTTAAAGAGAGAGAAATTTTAAAAAGACAAATGCGGGCAATCCTCCGGGCGGGGGCGGAGAATAAAAACTTAAAGATAATGCTGCCGATGATTTCCACCTTAGAAGAAGTGCAGGAGGCGAAGTCGCTTCTCAATGCGGTGAAGGAGGAGTTAAAAGGGGAGGGGATTCCCTTTGATCCGGAAATTGAATTGGGGATAATGGTTGAGACTCCTTCCTGCGCCCTTTTGGCAGAAAGGATTGGTCGCATCTCTTCCTTCTTCTCCATTGGCACAAACGACTTGACCCAATACACCCTGGCTTGTGCTCGGGATAATGAGAAGGTATCTTACCTCTATGACCCTTTCCATCCCGCAGTAATTCGCCTTTATAAAGAGACAATTGAGGCGGCGAGAAAGTGTGGGATTTGGGTTGGGGTCTGCGGCGAATTGGCAGCGGAGCCGCTCGGGATTATTCTTTTGGTTGGTTTAGGGGTTGATGAACTCTCAATGGTGCCAATAAAAATTCCCGAGGCAAAAGGGATAATTCGGGAATTGGATTTAACGAAATTACAAGAGAGTATCAATAAGGTATTTACCTTCTCTACCGCCCAAGGGGTGAAGAGGTTTCTCATTCGGGAGATTAAGAAAAACTTTCCCCAATTGGTAAATAGGTTCTATGGTTAAACGAACTTACCAAATAATTAATAGCCTCCCCGAGCAGATAGAAGAAGCAATCTCTTTTGTGGAAAGGTCATTAAAGGGGAGATGGGCAAGACTAAAAAATTTTCGGCCGGAGAATATTATCATCTCCGGTATGGGTGGTTCGGGAATCGGCGGCGAAATTTTGAGTGATTTGGGGAGAAAATATTCTGAGATCCCGATCATTACGGTAAAAGATTATAACATTCCAAAACTGACCGGGAAAAAGACCCTTTTCTTTGCGGTCAGTTATTCCGGCAATACCGAAGAGACCTTAACCGCCTATTCTCAGGCAAGAGATAAGAAACCATTAATTTGCGTGGTCACAAGTGGGGGCGAACTGAAAGTGATGGCTCAGAAAAATGGTGATATTCTAATTCCTCTCCCTCCAGGAATTCAACCACGCCAGGCATTAGGATTTCTCCTCACCCCCCTCTTAGTAATTATTGGAGAAAAGAAGTTTTTACCCTTTTCCATTTTGGCGGTAAAAAAGGCAGCAGAAAAACTTAAATCCTTTCGTCCGGAATGCGTAAAGATGGCAAAAATTTTAGCCCAGACATTCTACCAGAAGATTCCTTACATCTTAGCCGGTTCTCCCTTATATGCCGCAGTCGCCTACCGCTGGAAGTGTCAACTGAATGAAAATTCTAAGATTTTAGCCTTTGCCAATACCCTACCCGAGCAGAACCACAATGAGATTGAAGGGATTGGTCGGCCGAAGATTATTAAGAAGTTACTGGCGATTGCCCTCCTCTTTGACCCAAGCGCTTCTCCAAAAAATAATCGGCGGGTGGAGATTTTACCCAAAATCCTCTCTGGACAGTACGCTTCCTTCCAGAAGATAGAACCTTGGGGAGAGAATGATTTGGAGAGGATCTTCTTTTCTGTTCTCCTGGGTGACTTGGTTAGTTACTATTTAGGTGTGTATTATAAAAAGGATATTGAGAAAATTGAGCGGATTGAGAAATTAAAAGTGCTATTAAAAGGTATCAAAGATGAAAAATAAAAAACTAAACCCTTTTTCCTATTTTCTATTTCCCATTTTAATTTTTCTACTTTTTAAGATAGAAAATGCGCAGCCCCCCAATGTCTTGGTGACGCGCTGGGTGAGTCCAAATAATGCTCAGCCGTTAACCTTTCGGGAATGGCGCAGGCATCAGAAGATAGAGACTGCCTGGTCAGTGAAGCCGGTATTTCGTCCGAAACTGGGAAAATTTCTCCGGGTTGACATCTTGGTGGAGGATTCTCTCTTCCCTTTTTTGACTTCTGAGATTGATACCTTCGTCAACGACTTAAGGCAAGATGGCTACGAAGCCGCGGTCTATACCGTCCGGGGTAGTTCTCCGGAATCGCTAAGGAATTTTCTCATTGCCGAATATCAAACCGGGATGGTGGCATCGGTATTCGTGGGCGACTTACCGATTGCCTGGTTTCAGATGATTGACGATTGGAATAATAACCGAAGAAGGGACCCGGATGAAGGTTACGAAGAATTTCCTTGCGAATTATACTTTATGGATCTGGACGGAATTTGGGAGGACAATTTTGTCCAATATGATACCCTTGACAGTCTCGTTTTAGGGAGGGATAGTATCTTTGATACCCATTATGGTCATCTTGCCCCGGAGATTGCGATCAGTCGACTACCGGTTTCTGTTCTTGGTGACGAAGTCTCTCTCCTCCGTTCCTATTTTAACCGAAATCATCGCTACCGAAAGGCCCAATTACCACTTCGCGACCGGGCATTGGTTTATATTGATGACGACTGGGTCCCTTGGGCGGAGCAGTGGAATGAAGATGTGGGTATTCTCTATCCGGAGCGGGTCTTCATTTGGGATCCAGAAGAGACCCGGGCATTGGATTATCGGCCGCGCCTGGACACTACTATCCACCAGTGGGTCGCTCTTTTTGCCCATTCTTGGCCTGGGGGGCACGGGTTTAAGTATAATAACGGTCAGGAATGGGACTGGTTTTGGGCTTACGAAATTCCGGTCCTCAATCCCGCTGCCACTTTTTACAACCTCTTTGCCTGTTCCAATGCCCGATTTGTGGAAAGTGGATTTGCCGGTGGTTCCTATGTCTTTAAGACCACAACTGGTTTGGCGGCGATTGGTTCCACCAAGACCGGCTCGATGTTAGAATTTCAGGACTTTTATCTTCCCCTGGCTGAAGGTTGGACGATTGGCGCTGCCCTTGCCGAATGGTTTCGGCTTCGGATTGATAACGGTCTGGAACCCTGGGAAAGGTCTTGGTTCTATGGGATGTGCCTCCTTGGTGATGGCTTACTCAAAGTTCATAGTCCCCTTGATGTGGGTGTGAAAAGAATTGTTGCCCCTCGGGGCCGGATTGACTCCGGTTCGGTCGTCACCCCGCAGGCAGTGGTGAAGAACTTTGGCAATCTCCGCACCGATTTCCGGGTGATGATGAGAATTGGGAGTGATTACGAAGAGATGAGGGAGATTAGAGACCTCAATGCCGGTGATTCCCTTCTTATTAACTTTCGCTCCTGGACCGCCCGGCAACCGGGAACCCATATTGTCCGTTGTTCAACCTTATTGGCGGATGATGCAGATTCTTTGAATAATTTTGTCCTGGATTCGGTAATTATTTTTAGTTCTGGAATTGGCGAAGAGTATTCTCAACTACCGACTCCAATTCCTTCCTTAGGAAATTTAACCAATCCGTTTCTCACTTCCCTCACCATCAACTTTATCTTGGACCGAGAAGTTTCCGTTGATTTATTCATCTATAATTCTTTAGGGCAACCAATTCGCTCCTTAAAGATGGGGAAGTTAAAGCCGGGGAAAAATCAAATAATCTGGGATGGTCGGGACGAAAAGGGACAATTGGTGAAAAGAGGTATTTACTTCTATCACTTACAAAGTGAGAAATGGGCAATTACTAAGAAGATAGTGAAATTATGACAATCCCTTTAAGAGGGAAAGAATCTCTTGCCAATCCCCAAAATATCTCTCCTCTTCCCCATTTTCCCTAACAAAAACTATTTCTCTTCCTTTCCGAACGATTTTTCTAATCCCCTTCTCCTTGGCATAAATCCGAATTAAACCTAAGGAGAATAGATTCGCCACCACCTCCGGATAACGACCGAACCGGTCTCTTATCTCCTCTTTCAATTCTTCAATCTCCGCTTCGCTTTCCGCTTTTAAGATTTTCTTATAGATTGCCACTCGGATCTGACCATCCGGGATGAAATCTTCTGGGATATAGGAAGGGAGGTTTAAGGAAAGTTCGGGCTCGGAGGAGACTTTTTCCCCCTTCATTTTAGCAATCGTTTCCTTTAAGAGTTGGCAATAAAGGTGAAAGCCAATCCGGGAGATATGACCGTGCTGCCTTGTTCCTAAGATATCGCCCACCCCCCTTATCTCCATATCCCTCAGTGCCAACTTAAACCCACTCCCCAACTTGGTATAACTGACAATCGCCTTTATCCTCTCCTTTGCCGCCTCGGTCAAATCCTTCCTTTTCGGGACGATAAATAGGCAATATCCCTGCTGCTCCCCTCTTCCCACCCGACCGCGCAGTTGGTGGAGGTCGGATAAGCCAAAGGTGTGGGCTTCATCAACAATTATCGTATTGGCATTAGGGATATCAATACCGGATTGGATAATGGCCGTAGAGAGTAAAAGGTCGTATCTTCTATTTAAGAAATCAGAGTAGACCTTTGCCAATCTCTCTTCCCGCATCCGGGCATGGGCAACTGCCATTCTTACTTCCGGACAAATCTCTTTTAACCTCTCTTCCTTCTTATAAATGGTCTCAATCCGGTTATGGATAAAAAAGACCTGCCCACCCCTTTTTACCTCATTCATTATCGCCAAGCGAATTTTTTCCTCATCCCAATAGGTCACTTCGGTTACGATCTCCTTTCTCCCTAAAGGAGGGGTATTGAGCAAGGAGATATCTTTTATGCCACTTAGGGCTAAATATAAAGTTCTGGGGATTGGGGTGGCACTTAAAGTTAAGACGTCAACATTTTCCTTTAACTTCTTAATCTTCTCCTTCTGCTTAACCCCAAATTTCTGCTCTTCATCAATGATTAAAAGACCCAAATCCTTAAAGGTAATCTTATCGGAAAGTAAGATGTGGGTGCCAATCACAATATCAACCTTTCCTTCTTTTATCTCCTTAATTATTCCTTCTCTCTCTTCCCTTTTTAGGAAACGGGAGAGGTGTTCCACCCGCACTGGAAAGTCTTTTAGCCTCTCCTTAAAGGTATAATAATGTTGGAGGCAAAGGAGGGTGGTTGGGGCTAAGAGGGCAACCTGCTTAAAACTATTCACCGCCTTAAAGGCGGCACGGAGTGCCAGTTCCGTCTTGCCGTAGCCAACATCACCGCAGATTAACCGATCCATCGGTCTTTTACTCTCCATATCATCTTTTATCTCTTTTAATGCCTTTAACTGGTCTAAGGTCTCCTCATAGGGAAAGGAAGCCTCAAGAGCCATCTGCCATTCGGAATCGGGCAGAAAGGAGAAACCACTCACTACTTCCCTTCGGGCATAGAGATTTAAGAGTTCCTGAGCAAATTCTGCACATGCCTCCTCAGCAGCCAATTTTGCCTCATCCCAACCACTTTTACCAATCCGGTCAATCTTCGGTGGTCTGTCAGAAGGACCGAGATACTTATCAAGATAACCCAAATTCTCAATTGGGAGATAGAGTTTATCCCCAGCCGCATAACTGATAATAAGATAATCCTTAGGGATACCTTCAAATACCTCCTTCTTCACCCCTTCAAATCTTCCCACCCCGTATTCTAAGTGGACAACATAGTCCCCCTTTTTTAAGGCGAAGAGGTCATCAATTGGTAAACCCTTAAACTTCCTTTTTGGCAGGCGGATCTTTGGTCTCCCGTAAATCTCCTTTTCCGTTAAGAGGCAAATCCCGGTCTTTGGTAAGAGAAAACCACCGCTTAAAGAACCAGAGAGATAATTTGGATAATCGCCCAATATCCTCTCTAAACGCTTTTGGAGATATTCCGGACCAACAATATAATATTGATAACCTTCCTTTTCCATCTCCGATTTTAAGACCTTAAAATTGCCAAGATAAATTTCGGGCGAACTAATCGGCAGGTAATAATCGGGATAATAATCTAATGGTGGGAACTGGTGGGTAATGGTTAAAAAACCTTCCTCGGCGATTAATGTTAAACTCTCCTTGGGAATTAGAGAAGAGATTTTCTCCCCTTCCTCTTGTGATTTTGAGAGGAAGAGTTCAAACTCTTCTAACTCCTTCACTGTCCGTTGGGTTATGGGGTCAAAAAGGCGTAGGGAGATAATCTCATCGCCCAAGAATTCAACCCGCAAAGGGAATTCGCTCTCTTCGGGGAAGAGGTCAATTACCGAACCGCGCCGGGCAAATTCCCCTTCTTCACTTACGAGGTCGGTCAAAAGATAACCAGCATTGGCAAGATGAGAGAGCAATCTCTCATAAGAGAAAGGACCTCTTCTCAAAACGAGCATTAAATCGTCAACCTCTTTGGGCAACTTAAAACTTAAATCCTCTTCCCTTAAAAGAAGGATTAAATCTCTTCTTAAATTTAAGATTTCCTTAAAAACTTTGGGCTTGGGTTGGAAGAGGATTACCTTTTCTTCCCCGATTGCTACCAAATTGGAGAAGAGATTTGTCAATTCTTCGCCGATAAAAATTAAAGGGGAAGGAAAAAATTTTTTGAGAGCAAGAAGGAAGAAGGCTAAGGCGCTATTGGGAGGGATTGGTAATTTTAAGCCCGGTTGGGAAGAGAAATGGGTTAAAAAATCTTGGAACTCAAAAGAATGAAAAAATATCTCTACTATATTTTTCATTTTGGGGTGGATAATAAAAGAAAAGGGCGGATAATTATCCGCCCTTATATTTACTTCTTTTTCGGCGACTTCTTCGCCGGTTTCTTAGCACTACGTTTCATACAAGCCATTTTTCCTCCAATAACTTCTAAGTATACAAAAAATTTTCCCCAAAGTCAAGAAGAGTTTGCAAATCAACTATTCTTCTGCCAGTTCCGCATCCAATTTAGATTGGAAACCAGAAAATTCTCTTTTCTTTAATACTTCAAAGAAATTATCAAAATCTTGGGGCGTGAGAAAAGAGAAATGATAAATTTGTTCTTTTTGCTTTACATTTAATAACCGGAAATGTTCTTGGGCATACTTATATTGTGATTTTGTCTTTACCGCAATATCGCCCCCTTCTTTTACCTTCTCAATAAAGGAATCATCTTTTACCTCGACGACAATGATGTTGTTGCCTTTCTTAATAAAAAAATCCGGATTGAATCTATCCTGCCTAGTCTGGGTTCCTTTTTGCCAAGAATATTCTATGCTGTAAAATCCGGTATCCCTTGATTTTATCCAGGCGTCTACCAAATTGTGATTAGCAATTAACCGTTCCACAAAGCGTCTTTCTGGTTCCGAGGCGGTAAATATTAGATTCAGAGGCGTTTTGTTCTGGTATTTATTTATAATCTTCTTTACCGCCCATCTTGGTAAACTTTCGTCAGAGATAATCTCCTCTAAAACTGCCCTATCTTCCTCTTCACTTAGATTTTTTGCCTCTTCATCATAAAAGATACTATACCCCCTTCGCAGATTGCTTATGCCGATGATTGTAGTCTTCAAATCCTTGGTATTTAACTCTCTTAGATTCTCTTCTTTAATCAAATAGCGCAAGGTCTTCGTCTTCTTTCTCTTTACCACCCCAAATGCCTGTAATACCTTATAATAATTCTCCTCGCTAATAAAATCATTCTCGTATTTAATTCTTTTTAAGGAGTTCTTTAATATCTCCCTCACCCTTTCCTCGTTAAATTCTTGGGCGTAACTTGTCCCTTCTTCCAAATCATAAGATTTCAAACGATTCACCACCTCCCGCGCCACTTTATCTAAGGGAAACATCCGGTAGGTGATCTTAGTTTTTTTCTCCTCCTGCTCGCCGGTGATAACCTTCTCATAGACGGTGGTCTTATCCGCACTTTCTAACTGCTGAGAAAAGACGATATAATTTTTCTCTAATAACGCATAAGGTGTTTTCCTATCGGTGACAAAGGGCTGTTCTTCTCTTTTATATGCCAACTGGTAAAGAGAAAAGTTATAATCCTTTTCCTTCTTTATCGGATAAGAACGAATTCTCTTTTCCATCTCCATCACCTCTTCCACCAAATTCTTGATATTTCTTGCCCAATTGTCGTGGTTGAAGACGGTAACTATCGGCTGTTCGCCTCCGTATTCCTTGGGGATTCTCAATCCTCTGCCTAAAACCTGAGCGATTAAAAGTTTAGAATTGAATGCCCTCTCTTCGTGCGGCACAATCTGAAAGACATTCTTCACATCCCAGCCTTCGGTTAACATACTAACCGAAGTAATCCATTCAATTGGGTCTTCTTTACTATCTACTCGCTCCAGCCTTGTCACATTCTTCTTGTGCTCATTAGCCGAGGTAACAATTAAAACTTTCTTTTCTGCTTCGGTTTTGGCGATCTTTTCTTTCTCGGCGATAAATCCAATCCATTTCTCGGTCAACCTTTTACAATGGTTGATATCCTTGGTGATGATTATCGTCAAAGGTTTTACCTTACGCCATCTCCTTTTATTTTCCTGATGGTTGTCGTAGATTTTTTGAAACTTTTCCGATTCCCCACCTGGACTATCTTCGGCGACATATCTAATCGTCTTCGCCATC
Organism: candidate division WOR-3 bacterium; assembly: GCA_039801905.1. NCBI lineage: Bacteria > Pseudomonadati > Caldifarciminota > Caldifarciminota bacterium. The sequence goes on from JBDRVQ010000027.1 coordinate 22,944, forward strand.
TTATCTTCAATCGCTTCCCGCAAAGAATATCTAAAAACCACATCACTGAAATATTCGTTATCAATATAGGCGGTTCCGGTGGCACCGACAATATAACGAAAGTTATATTCCGGATTTAATAGAAACTCTTTCCACTTCTTAATCGCAAAATCTCTGCCCGGCGGGTTGAAGATATGGTGGGCTTCATCATTCAAAACCAGTGTCCTCTCTCCTTTCCCTTTTAAACTATCCCTTACCGATGATTTCACATATTCATAAACCGAATGGATATTCTCAATGCAGATATCACCTCTTTCTATTCTTTTCGTCGCATTGATGATTCTCGGATTTTTAATCTTAGCATCTTCTGGCATCAGCCTTAACAGTTCCGAATCACCCGAGAGAGTGGCAAATTTTTCCGTAAGACCTCTCTCTATTGTCACCGAAGGTGCTAAAACCAGAACCCTATCCACCGCACCTTCGGCAAGCATTATCCTCGCTATGCCGTAAAGGACATAACTCTTACCGGTAGCGGTTGCCAAATCAATAGTGCAAGAAAGTTTATCTGGTAGTTGCAGATGCCTCAGAAAATCGTTAAAGGTTGGGTAAATTTCTTTCAGGTTGGGATTAATCTCATAATTTTCTCTTGCCAAATCCCTAAGACTTCTATAGCGCCTTCCTAAGAGATACCTCAAAACAACTCTTATCGCCTCCTTCTGAAACTCCCTTGTGCCGCAAAGGGCATCTAAGAAGTTTTCGTATTTAGAAATATCAAAGATATTCGGGTCAATACTTTCCGAGACCTTTAAGACCAAATCGCAGGCTCTGATCGCCATTAGTGTACCAGATTAAATTAATAAAAGATACCGAAGAGGAATTTTTACAATATAAGAATCCACTAACGCTAAGTCTCTACTCCCAAAAAGAAAGGCATAACTGGCTTTAACCTTTTTCTTAGTCAGGGCAATTTGGTTAATTTCTTCCTTATGGAAACCGACCTCAATTATCACTATCTTTCTATTCTTTAACCGCAGGATGAAATCAGCCCCTCCTTCTGCGGAATCAAACATCAAATCTTCGGCTATCCGGTTTTTTAAGTCTTTGTGAAAGAGGAGCGAGAAATAGTCTTCCAATTTTTTGCCTTCAATTTCTGGCGGTAAGATACCATCCAAAATTGCCGACCGGAGGGCGGGGACGATAAATAAGAACTTAGGCGTTTTTCGTACCCCGCCGTAGCGACCAAAACTCTTCACCTTCGTGATTACCCCACTTAAAATTAGAGTTTCCATCAGCGAATTTATCGTCCGGTATTCCCCAATTTTTAAGGTCTTGGTCAATTTTTCGTAACTGATAATATCGGAATTGGCTAAGAGATAGAGCAGTTCCCCAATCTTAGAAAGAGTCTGGGTTTTAAACTTCTTTAAGGGCAGAATATCTCGGGCGATGATATTGGCAATCACATTTTTAATAAGTTCTAATCTCTTTACCTCATGGGCGACCCGGATAGTAAAAGGGAAACCACCAACCTTAAAGTATTCCTCCTCTACATCTTCGGGTAAAGTGGAAAAGAAACTGTCCACTTCTTTTGACTTCTCTTTTAATCGTCGGAAGACCTCCTCCCCGTTTTGGGAATTAAAGAGGCTCTCAATCAACTCAGTAGCCAACCCCTCTCTCGGCTCCTGGTGGTATTTAAGTGCCAGATATTCGGTAAACTTTAGGGGATAGAACTCAACCACCGTAGACCTTCTCACTAAGTCCGGATTCATCTTTAGGTGAAGGGCGGAAGAACCGCTGGCGATTACGAGAATATTCTTATGCCCTTTTGTTCGGTCAAAGATATTTTTCAAAAAGAGCCCCCAGGTCTCATCGTAGTGGACTTCGTCCAAAAGGATTAAGACCTTTTTATCCAGTCTTTCCCAATTTAAGTTTTTCACCCGTTCGTAGAACTTTAAAAATTCATTTAACGGAATATTTTCCAACCGCAATTTACTCACATCCAAATAGAGCCTTTCTGCTAAATTGGAAACCGAAAAGAGAAGGGACCGGTCTTCTTCCCTTTGGAGAAATTTCTCTACGGAATAGAGTTGCATCAAAAGGGTAGTTTTGCCAATTCCCCTTATTCCCGGGACGATAAATATCTTTTCGTTTTCCGAAAGGCTATTTTCTAAAAACCCTTTTAGGATATCCTTAAATTGGAGAAAAAGGTAGCGGGTGGGATATAACCTTTTATTTTCGTCATAAATATAACTCTCCACCAAAGAAGGCAAGCGGGTTAGCCAGGAGCGGTAGAAACCATCTAAATTATCCTTTCCCATATTCAGTCGGTATTATAATCCTTACTCTTACTTATTTTAGATTGTATCATAATCCGCACTAAAAGTCAATCTGCCTTTTGCTTAGGGTAATTCCCATCTAATTGCCCAAGCGATGACTTAAATTTAAAATTTCTGATTCCGATTTGCTGATAAAAATTTTTATTCCTTCCTTTTTCATCTTCTTTTAGCTTCTTTCTAAAGCATTTAAATATTCATTTACACCACTCCAATTAAGCTTTATAAGTGTATCTAAAGCCGCCAATGCCCTGTTTTCTTCTTCCGGATAACATTCCAAAATCGTATTTATTATATTTAATGGAGCTTTTGAATGAGTTGCAGGAACGAATTCTCTTAGATCACAGAAATCTACACCAGCTTCGGATAGGATATATTCCAGTAAATCAAAGACTTGCATTGCGTCAATTAGTAGGCTTTTTTCTAAGTATTCAAGTATTTGATAAAGAGCCTCGC
>JBDRVQ010000027.1:25718-25997 GCA_039801905.1 candidate division WOR-3 bacterium
TTCGTTTCTACTTCGGAAGTTTGATTCGTCTGTTATCCTTTTAAACTCTTTTTCAAGAATTAAGATAACGAGTATTTTATCAGGATATTGAGATGATAAATTCTCTTTAGCAAGTTTGAGAATATTCTCTGTTGGAATTGGTGGGACTTGGCGATTTTGACCTCGTCCCGAAGGTCCGAACGGATACACTAATAATATTGCAAATTCTAAATTCTTAAATTGGGGATAAACACCTTCGGTGAAATACTTACCAATTTTTTCAACGGTCGTTCGGTATTT
>JBDRVQ010000028.1 GCA_039801905.1 candidate division WOR-3 bacterium
TTAAGGTCTATGATTTAACTTCTTTGAAAATTACCGAGGAGGATATTAAAAATAATGCCGGTTTAGAAATTGTCCGTTTCGCAAAGCCGATCCGGGAAGCAAAGGCGGAGTTTCTCGTTGGTAGTCCAGATGAGATTTCGGAAAGGGTTGCCCAATTGATTAAGGAGAGGGGGTTAATATGAAAGAGGTTCTCTCTTTGGTTGAAAACGAGGGGGGAAAGTTAAAGGATATCACCCTTGAGGTCTTCACCTTAGGGAAGGAGTTGAGTGAGAAATTCTCCCTCCCCCTCAGCGCGGTCCTTTTCGCCGAAGACGAAACTCTTTTAGGTGAAGTTACCAACTGGGTGGATGAGGTAATATTTATTTCTGACCCCATCTTTAAGAAGCCAAACTCGGAAATTTATAACGAAAACCTCCTTTCTTTAATCCAAGAGCGAAAGCCGAAATACATTATCATCGGCAATACCGCCTTTGGGGTGGAGATTGGTTCCTATTTAGCCGCTAAGGCGGGCTACGGACTAATTCCGGATTGCACCGGTTACGAAATTGTTGACTCCCAAATCCTTTTTCATCGGGAAATCTATGGTGGTAAGATTATTTCCACTCTCACTTCCCCTAAGGAAGATGTGATCCTGAGCATCCGCAGCGGTTCTTTTAAGGTAAGAGGAGAGGGGAGGACAAAAGCCGGCCGAGTCACTCACTGGGCAGAGAAAAAGGGGGTTTATAAAACTGAGATTTTGGGTTATAAGGAAGCGGAAGCCGGAGCGGTTGATATCACAAAGGCTAATATCGTAGTTGGTGTTGGTCGGGGGATAAAGAGTAAAGATAATTTACCCTTAGTTGAGGAATTTGCTAAGGAGATTGGTGCGGTGATCGGTTGTTCGCGGCCGATCATTGACTTCGGTTGGCTACCGAAAGAAAGATTGATTGGTTCTTCCGGCAAGACGATAAAACCGAAGGTTTATATCGCCTTAGGCATTTCTGGCGCCTTCCAGCACGTCTCGGGGATGAAGGATGCGGAGACGATCATTGCCGTGAATAAAGACCCGGAGGCACCCATCTTCTCGGTTGCCCATTACGGGATTGTTGGTGATGTGATGAAACTTTTGCCAACCCTAAGGGAGAAGATAAAGGAGATTAAGTCTTAACTCTTCTGCTACCCAGAAAAGGTTTGGGCAAAAGTTGGGAGAGGCGTAAAAATTTCTTTTTCCCATCTTTATTCAAAAGAATAATTTTCAATTCCCGACAATGTTCCCTTAATACCTGTAAGCAGGCACCACAGGGATAGGTGAAATTTTTAGTTGGGGTATAAACGAGAAGGGTTTTAAAATCTCTCTCCCCTTCACTAAGCGCCTTAAATAAGGCTACCCTTTCGGCACAGATTGTTAAACCATAGGAGGCATTTTCAATATTTACCCCGGTGAATGTCCTATTGGATTTCGCTTTAATTAAAGCCCCCACCTTGAAATTAGAATATGGAGAATAGGAGAAGTTAATTACCTGTTTTAACTCTTTGACCCCGTTTCTATTTTTCAAAAAGAAATGCCCGGGGCGGGATTTGAACCCGCACGCCTTGCGGCCTACGCCCCTCAAACGTATGTGTCTGCCAATTCCACCACCCGGGCTAATATTATTTCACTTTATCGGTTCCTCTTCGGTAATCACCTCTTTCACTTCCGCTATCTCTTTCTTTAATACCTTTTCCACAAAGCCTTTCAGGGTGAAAATTGCCATCGGACAGGTCGCGCAGATTCCTTTTAAGGAGACCTTAACTACCCCATCATCTTTTACCTCTATGAGTTGAATATCACCACCCTCAGCAGCCAGATAGGGTTTAATCTTTTCGTCAATCACCTTCTCAACTTTTTCTTTTAGCATATTTTCTCCAGATTTCATTATAAGAGATTATTCTCTGCCGTCAAGTGGTCATAACCAGTAGGTGGCAGCGGATATTCTTTCCCCTCTTTAATAAAGAAGACCCCCCTCCCTTTTTCGCACTTCCCAATTTCCGCAATCTTCAACCCTCTTATCTCCTTTGGTATCTCTTTATCGCTTGTGAAGAGGAGTTCAAAATCTTCTCCTGCGGAGAAGAGGAAATCCTTTAAGTCAATTTTAAGTCTTTTGGCTAAACGCTTTGTCTCTTTATGAATGGGTAATTTTTCCCAAAAGATTTTTATCTTCACCTTGCTCTCCCGGGCGAGATGGTTGAGGTCGGTTGAGAGCCCATCCGAGGTATCAATTAGGGAATTTAGTTTTTTCCTCATCTGCCAGGCTTCAAAGATCCTGGGGAGGGGACGGAGATGGCGGACGATTGTTTTCGGATACTCTTTCCGGGATAGCCCTTGCGCCAGAGCAATCCTCCCCGTTTCCGCCATTCCTAAGTAACCGGTGAGGAAGACTTTATCGCCAACACGGGCGGAATCTCTTCTCACGGCTTTATCGCTCTTTCCCAAAGCGGTGAGGGTGATTCCTAACTTAGGAGAGGCAACGATGTCACCACCCGCCACTTGGCAGTTATATCTCCGGCAAATATTCTCAATCCCTTGATAGAGGGATAGTAACTCCTTCCTCTCCATCTCTCTGGGGAGGTATAACGAGACCAAAATTAGAATCGGCTTTCCCGCCATCGCCGCGATATCGGAAAGGGTAGCACAGGTTATTCTTTCCCCTAAGGTCCGATAGTCAAAATAGCGTAGGTCAAAATGGACCCCTGCCAAAAAGGAGTCCGTGGTCAAAATCTCCCCATTTTTTAAGAGGCAGGAATCATCACCGATTCCTAATAAAACTTCTCGGCGCCTTCTCTTTACCAATTTCTTAAGCGCCGAAATCACCTTCACTTCTCCCAGCTCTTTAACCTTCATCCGTTTCCGATTTAAAATTGGGGAATTAGATAAGTTTTTCCTCTTCCCAATCTTTTCCTTCGGATGGGGATTGGCCCAGGTTTTTTAGGTGATGGCAGTAGCGGCGGAAAATTTCTTCATCCTCCAAGATTGCCACCCGGGTGATGATAATCTTTCCCGCCTCGTAATATAATTTCAGACCGTAAGATTGATGTCCGGGTTCCCTTACCAACCACTCATCCTGATAGCCAATTTTAGTTGCGGTATAGCCCTTACCCAACTCCTTTTGGATGAAATGGGCAAGGTCTCTACTCAATACCTCCAAGGCAACTCGGTAATTGACACCTTCCTTTAAGGGGACAAGGATTACTTCTCCCCCCAAATCCCTAAGGTCATCAATCCGCACCTTATCCAAAAGAAAATATTCACTCACATCCATATTTTGCCAAAAAATGAATTTTAACCGGTTTCCATACCTGTTTCCCCTTTTTCCTCCTCGCCTCGGGGCGAAGCCACGGGCTCCTTTTCTTCTTCCCTTATCTCCTCCTCTTTTATCTCCAAAAGATTCCGGTCATCTTTCTTTTTCACCAAAACGAGATAGATGAGAGTCGTTCCGGAAAACCAGATTGCTCCTCCATAAGAGAGGACGAAGAGGACCAGAAAGTAAAAGAGAAGGGCAAAGACGACCGAGGCGATCCCCAGCGTCACATTTGAGGGGTTGAAGTAAATCCCGGGGGATGATAAATAATCAATGCCGAAGAGGTTTAATAGGCTTAGGTGTCCAATTTTGAACCAATTGGGAAGAAATTCGGGTGGCGTCAACCGGATAAAATAGGAGGCATTAGAGAGAACTTCTTCCATTTTGCCTCTCACGAGTAAATTAAGAATGGCGATACCAACCCGGGTTGCCAGAATGGTGAAGAAGCCTAAAACTACTACCCCAACCAATTTTAATATCCCGAGGAGTATCGTATAGATAACCAAGCGCCAGGGTTGTTCGTTTAAGGAAGAGAAGACCTCAAAGAGGGTATCAAAAATATCATTCTTTGTCACACCCACGATCGCCGGAGCGAGGATTAGGGTGAAGATAAAGACTATGCCCAGATAGACAATAAAGAGGCTGGCGGCAAAGGCGGGTAAGGAAAAGATGGCTAAAATCAATTCTCCGACATAAGGGATTTTTGTTAAAAGGCCTAAGATGAGGCCGCAGATAACAATTACCAAGATGAAGAGGACGATCAGAATAGGGGAGAAAAACCAACTCTTGAAATTCTTCTTGGCGTAGCGAAAACTTTCTTTTATCTCATAGAAATCTTCGCCCCGCAGTTGCTCATAAGTAACCTTACTGATGGCGGTTCCTGTCTTACCGAGTGTGACGAGAAAAAGGAAAACCCCCAAAGCCCAGAGGAGATAGGAGTAAAAGGGAGAATTAAGAGGAAGAGATGGACAGAGCCGACTCTCCTTCCAGATTTCAGAAAAAGGTATACCAGCAGAAAGATGGGCGAGGTAACCGAAGACGATATAGAAGAGAAAAGCGAAAAGTAGTCCTAAAAACATCATCCACATCTTTTTGGCGGAAAAACCAAGCCGACAGGCAGTAAATACATCTTTATAATTAAAGTGAAGTTTCCTCATCTTCCCTCCTCATATCCTTAAAAAAAATCGGATTATAAAATAAAAGATAATAGCGAAAGCGGCTAAGGTTAAGAGGAGGAGTAAACGAAATGGGAAGAAATACCTCCTCTCTTTAAATAGCCGACGCTTCTCTCTTATCACTACTAATGATAATAGATAAAATCTTTTTGTCAACTCACTTAAATGAGATTCGGATGGTTGACAAAAGGGAGGGATTGGTTAAACTGGTCAGTGAAAACTCTTTTTCCGAAGGGGGAATTATGCGGCATCTTTCTTTAATTCTCATTTCTTACTCTTCCCTTTTTGCTCAGATGCCCCTTCGTTTTTCTCCCTTCTCCTTTTTCCAATTTGGCGTATTGGGTTTCTTTTATCTCGCTTTAATTTTTTTTCTCTTCTCCATAATCTTTTGGTTGGTTTATCTCTGGTTGGTGAAAGGTAGGGATAAAGGGAAGAAGGAGTAAATTGGACAATTGCTAAGGAATATCCTACCAATAGTTGTTGGTTACCTTTTGGGCTCAATCTTACCCGCTTATTTCTTTGGTCGGATAATAAAAGGTATTGATATAAGGGAAGTCGGAACAAAAAATGCCGGCACAACTAATGTGAGACGCCAGTTGGGAATTTTACCCGCCATTCCTACCGCCATCTATGATACCCTAAAAGGGATTATCTCCATCATCATCGCCGAGAGGATATTTAATGTCTCCCCCTTTATCGCCTATCTCAGTGGTTTTGCTTCCGTTTTGGGGCACATCTTCCCTTGGTATCTCCATTTCCGGGGTGGTCAAGGGGCGGCGACCCTTACCGGAATTCTCTTATTTAACCTCTACCAAATCTTTATTAATAAGAGAACCTTTTTCCCCATCTGGGATTTAGTAATCTTATTAATTACCGTCCTCTTCGTATTCTTCATCACCAAAACCCAAGAGGTCCTTTCCATTATCGTCCTCCCTTTATTTTCCTATCTCTTGATTTTGAGAGGCGGTCTCAACTGGACTACCTTCACTACCCTTCTGATCAATCTTTATCTTTTAATTATCGCCATCGTTAATATCATCCGTTTCCAATTGATAAAAATTGATAAGGCGCTCTATTCCCAATTCCCTTTCTGGCGGACATTTATTCGACCGGCAGGATTCTCTTTTGTCCTCTTCTCTTTCTTCCTACCAAAAAAGACTTTACTCCTCTTAATCGGCGCTACCTTATTTCTTTTTTTTCTCTTTGACTTAATCCGGATTCTTCACGAAAGGGTGGATAGATTTTTTGTTAGGGATATGAAAAGACTCTTCATCCTTTTGAAGGAGAAGGAGGCAAGACGCGTTTCTTCTATGACCATCTTCCTTTTGGGTTCTTTTTTAACCTTTTTACTTTTTGAAAATCGGATTGCCGTCTTTGCCATCTCCTTTCTCATCTTTGGCGATTTCTTCGCCAAAATCTTCGGTCTCGCTTATGGTCGGCATAAATTCTTTAATAAGACAATGGAAGGGACATTCGCCCATTTCTTAGGTTCTTTACTCTTCGGTTATCTCCTCTTCACTTCGGGTGTTGCTTTGCCTATCGGTTTAATATTCCTCGGCGCGGGGATAGGGACATTGGTGGAACTATTACCCTTAAATGTTGATGATAACCTTTCTGTTCCCCTCCTCTCCGGTTCAATACTCTTTCTCACTTTACAATTTCTCAAATGATGATTTCTCATTCGTATCTTAAGGCGGCGATGGGATTCAATTTGGCGGCGCGGTTGGCCGGATAGATACCGAAGAAAATTCCCACGCCCACGGAAAAACCAAAACCCAAAACTATTGTCCAGAAAGGAGCGGCGGCGGGAATTTTGGCAAAGACTTGAACCAGTTTGGCAATTCCGATGCCAATAATCACCCCAATCACGCCACCGATAAAGGAGAGGGTAGAAGATTCCAAAAGGAATTGGAAAAGAATTATCCGATTGGTGGCACCAAGCGCCTTGCGCAAACCAATCTCCCTTGTCCGCTCCGCCACCGCCACCAGCATAATATTCATAATACCAATCCCTCCGACCAGAAGGGAAATTCCCGCTACCCCAATCATCACCAGAAAGGCGACATTGGTGATATTGCGGTAGATAGTACGCAGGGTCTCTTGGGTATTAATCCCAAAGTCATCCGGTTGGTCACTCCGCAGACGGCGCCGGCGCCGGAGCAACTCCCGGATCTCGTCAATTGCCTTTTCCATCTCTTTTCCGCTCCGCGGAATCGCCACGAGGGAAAGACCCCGGAAAATAGCCGCGCTGCCGGTCGGTTTCTTAAAGATTTGTTCATAAGTGGTGAGGGGAATGATTATTACATTGTCCTGGGTTTGGCCCAAAAAACTCCCCTTTTTCGCCAAAATGCCAATTATCAGAAACGGATGCCCGAGGATATTTAGCCTTTTCCCGATGGGGTTGGTATTGGGAAAGAGGTTTTCCGCAATCTCTTGCCCAAGGCAACAGACCTTCCGCGCCCTCTTATAGTCGTCGTCTTGAAGGAAGCGACCGATACTCACCGAATAATTGGCGGTATATTGGAGGTCGGGATTGGAGCCGATAATCTCCGCCATTTTATACTTATTCCCTTGGTAAGTGATACTGGAAAGGATGTGGCTCCGGAGGGGAGAGACTTTATAAACGGATGGTAATTGGGCAATAGCGTAACCATCTTCTAATGTTAAATCCCTTCTCTTCTGGATCTCTTCAAAGTCAATCCGGCCGGTTCCCCAACTCACCTTCTGGATGTAAATGCTGTTAGCCCCTAAGGATTGAATCTGTTGCTCAACCGTCCTATTTAGACCCTGGATGAGGGAGATGATGGCGATCACCGTCATCACCCCAATGATAATCCCCAAAGTGGTAAGGAAGGAACGGAGTTTATGGGTGCGGAAGGTGGCGAAGGAGAGTTTTAGATATTCCCAAAATTTCATTTAATCTCGCCGTCAACTAATAATAACTGCCTCTTCGCCCTTTGGGCGATGTTCGGGTCATGGGTCACAAGAATGATGGTCCTTTTCTCTGCCGCCAATTCGGAGAAGAGGTCCATAATCTCTTTTCCGGACTGGGAGTCTAAATTTCCGGTTGGTTCGTCTGCCAAGAGAAGGGAAGGATTGGTGACTAAGGCACGGGCAATCGCCACCCTCTGCGTTTCGCCACCGGAGAGTTCGTTCGGACGGTGGTTAACCCGGTCGCGCAGGCCAACTCTTTCTAAGATAGCGAGTGCCTTCTTCCTTCTTCTCTCCCGACTTTCTCCAGCATAGATTAGGGGTAATTCCACATTCTGGAGGGCATTGTATCGGGGAAGGAGGTTAAAGGTCTGGAAGACGAAGCCAACCTCTTTATTTCGCATCCGGGCTAATTCCTCATCCGAGAGGTTTGAGACATCCCTCCCCTTAAAGTAATACTTCCCTTCACTTGGAGTATCCAAAAATCCAATAATGTGTAAGAGGGTTGATTTTCCTGAACCCGAAGGACCCATAATGGCGATATATTCCCCCTCTTCTACCCGCAGGGAGACGGAACGTAAAGCGGTAACGCTCACTTTCCCCGTAGAGTAAATTTTTTTCACCCCCTCCAATCTCAAGAGAGAGTCATTATTCATTTCACTTTCACCAGTTCCCCGTCTCGCAGATGGGCGAGGATGCGATAGGGTCCGGTGATGACTAATTCCCCTTCCTTTAACCCTTCAGTAATTTCCACTTCTGTCTCGCCGAAGAGACCTGTCTTAACCGGAACAATTTTTGCCCGCCCTTTTTCCACCCGAAAAACGCCATCTTTCTCTTCGGAGCCAATCTTCCTTTTCCCCACCGCGGAGATAGGAATAACCAAAGCCTTCTCTTTCCGATTGGTCTCAATTTTGGCGTGGGCGGTCATTCCTGGTCTTAAAAGGGAAGAGGTATCAGTAATCTCAATTTCCACCTCAAAGGTTTGAGCCTTCTCCTCACCCAATTGGCGCGTCACAGGCATACAGCCGACCTTAACGACTTCCCCGGAAAACTTCCGCTCGGGCAGAGCCTCCAACTCTATCTCCGCCTTATTACCCAATTTTATATCCACCACATCCCTTTCCGAAACCTCAATCACCGCCACCATTTTTGATAGATCGGCAATCACCATCAGGACGGTTCCTGGATTATTCATCGTACCGATGATTACTGTCTCCCCTTCTTCTATATTTAACTTCACCACCTTGCCGTTGATTGGGGAGTGAATCTCTGTCTTCTCGTAGCGGTCTTGGGCGTCCTTAAAATTTGCCGCCGCCACCTGATATTCGGTTAAGACCCTTTCGTATTCCTCTTGGGATAAGAAATTCTTTTGGAATAAGGATTCACTTCTTATCAATTGCGCCCGGGCTTGTTCCAAGCGCGCCTTTGCCAGTTCGTATTGTGCCTCATAGGATTTTCTTTCCAAGAGGCAAAGCAATTGCCCCTTCTTCACCCAGTCTCCTTCTTGAACATAAAGCCTCTCCACTTTTCCCATCACCTGAGAGGAGATGTTCACCTGACTTTTTGCTCGGAGCAGGCCATCCCCACTCACCGTAGAGACGAGAGGTGCATAGGAGACCTTAGTGGTCTCCACCTCTTTTCCTTCTTCCCGATTGGTAAAATTGAGGATGATGACCAAAATGAGAAAAATTAAACCAATAAGGATCCAGATTCTCTTCTTCATTCTTCTCCCCCTAAAAGGTATTCCATCTCTGCCTCCGCCTCTCTAATCTCTACAATACTGGAAATATAAATCTGGTGGGCGGTCTCATATTTGGTTGTGATATCCAGAAAGTCAAGATAGGAGAGCCGGCCCAATCGCCTCTCCTCCTCTGCCAACCGGAACATCTCCTCCGCCAATTCCAAATTCTTTTTTGCGGAGAGATAACGGGAAAATGCCAATTTTAAGGAGAGGTAGGCATTATGGGCGGATTGGTAAAGGGAGAGCCAGGTTTCTTTCCACTGCCCTTCTTGCCGATTTTTCTCTTGGGATTTTGCCAATTGGGAAAGGGAATAGTTAGGGAGGTCAAGAAATGGGAAAGTGAGAGAGAGGGAGAGGCTTAATTCATCCTCCGTCTGCCATTCCTTTATCCCTTTTGGGAAGGAGAGGGAATCGGAATAGCGAGAGGAGAGGGTGAGGGAAAGGGAGGGGAGGAAGGCAAAAAGGGATGAGTAATAAGAAAGCCGCGCCCAATTCCTTCCCTCGGTAGCCACTTTCAATTCCGGATTTTTCCTTAATAAGTTCTCCCAGAAATGAGAAAAGTCCAGGGTGAAGGAATCCGGAGGGGTTAACTCCTCCGTTGCCCAGAAAAATTGATTCCCTTCCCAACCGATTATCCTCTTTAAGTTCTCTTGGGCGAAGAGAAGGTCTTTCTGGGCACTGCTTTCCTCCAACCGCGCCTGATAGAGTTCATTCTCACTGCGGAGGAGGTCAATCCTACCGCTTTTATTAAGGCGGAACATCTCTTTACTGAAAGAGAATAGACTCTCCCTCTTTAAGACCTCTTCTCTTTTTATCCGGTAAACCTCCTGCGCCTTGAGAAGGTTATAATAGGCACTGGTCGTAAGATACTTCAATTTCGCCCTACTCCAACGGAGATTCGCCTTTTCCAATCTCGTCCCATAGCCAATACCGGCGAGACCCAAAAAAAGGTCAATAGAGAAAAGGGGTTGGATTAAGCCAATCTCCCCTTGGTAAGATTTACCCCTTCTCTCTATCCCTACTCTCTCCGTTTCCCATTTGCTATAACCCAAATTGAAAAAAGGGGAAGGTAAGATCCTTTCTATAGGTTCTAATACCCTTTGATAAACCGCCCTCTGATGATACTTCTCCTGCCACCGATACGGACTTTTGCGAAAGGCGAAGTTGATAGCCGAAGAGAGGGATAACTTAACGGTATCGGAGGGGCTAAAAAGAGATAGCCAGAAGAGGAGAAAGAAGGGGCAGTTTGTCATCTTCCCCGGAGGGAAAGGAAAGCGATAAGAATTACCCAAAGGGAGTAGAGGCTAAAAGGAAGATAATATCCCTTCTTTCCCTTCAATTCGTAGATAAGAGTGAGCCCCAGGCCAATCAGGGCGAATTGGTAAATAAGGAAGATATCTAATTGAGAGAAGAGGGAAAAGAGGAAGGTCTTTTTTAAATTTTGGGGAAGGATTAAAGAGAGGTTGGTGGCGACAAACGGGCTCTTCTTGATTAGAATCAGGAGGGAGCGGAGAAGATTGCCTAAGGCACTAACCAATCCGGCATTTACCACGACCGAAAAGGTCTTTAAGAAGATCCCTTCCTTCCCCAAAAGAGGTAAGGCAAAATTTAAGAGGAGGGAGAGGAGGAAGAGAGCGATGAAGGTGGTGAAGATGACAGAAAAGGAAGTGAGAACCAATGCCTTTGGGCTCTGATAGAAGTTCTTCACCCTTTCTATCTGCTCCTCAGTCATTCCCCGTTCCCTCATTTTTGTAATGATTTCATCAAATTTCACATAGCGGGTAGCAACAAAAGATTGGAGGAGGGCGCTGATCAGGATGAGGATGAGGGGTAATAGCCAGATTGGTTTCTCTCTCAATTTAAGAAAGTAACGAGTCGGAGAAAAAAAGAGGTCTAAGATATTCATATCCCTCATTATAACCAATAGTTAAAGTTTTGCAAGTGAATTTTTTCACTTTATGGTGTTAAACGGTTTTGGGATTAAGAGACCTCTTTTCCCAAGCCGGTTTTTTTCTTTCTCCTTTTTGTTGTTTTGGGTGAGGTCAATGGCAGAGTTGACATTTTCGGGAATTACCTTATAATTAAACCAAACTGAATAATTAGAGAAAACTATTTTCTTTCCAAAAGGGGAGGGGTCTATTTTTATAAAAAGGGGTGTAGCATACAGGGGATGGTATCCGGGGTCTAAATAGGGGTTTAGTAAGGAGCCTAATAGAAGGTTTAATTAAGGGGATAATATAAGTTCTAATAGAGGCTCTAATATAAAGACAGATAGGGATGGTAATTGGGTGGTTAATTAGAGACCTAATCTGAGGCGTAATAAGAACCCTAATTGGGATAATAAACGAAGGTCTAATTGAGAGACTAATCGGAATAATAAATAAGGGCTTAATAATTTGAATATCTCGTTTGACTTTCCCATAAATTATAGTATAATAAGTTAAATGAAAGTTGCCACCTTCCTCATTTTCCTCCCTTTATTTCTCTTTGCCAATCCTGTTATTAACCATTGGGTCGCCTATTCCCCTTCTTATAACTGGCAACCGGGCTTAGTGGCGGAGAGCAGTTTAGTTTGGCAGGATTTACGCACTTTAAGTTGGCATAATTTTGTGGGCATTGCTACTTATGGCACACTTGATTCTTTGCACCGGGTAGCCCGTTATGCGAAAAGGCTCGGTTTTTCCGAGGTGATTGTTGGCATTTGGATTGATAGTAATATGGTAAATAACCGAGAAGGGATTAAATGGGCAATTTCTGCTCAAAACTTTGCCGATGCCTACTGTGTCGGCAATGAAGTTCTATTTTTCCATAGGCTTCCCCCTTCCATCAATGATACCAATTACTTGCGTTGGGCGATGGATACGATTCGCCAAGTCACTCGTAAGCCGGTAACGACCGCCGAACATTGGAAGGTGTACGATTCACTCCCTTATAGAGCTTGGCTCTTACGCAATTGTGATTTTCTCTTTCCCATTATCAACCCTACGGATAATGGTATCCGTGACCCAAGCCTTGGTGCCCGTTGGGTAAAAGGGAAGTTTGATAGTCTAAGAATTATTGCCGGGCAGAAGCCGGTGAGGATTAGAGAGGCGGGTTGGCCCACGAATAGCGAAAGTTTGCACCATCGGGTTTGGGCAAATGAGATTTATCAAGATCTCTTCTTCCGTTCTTTAGACTCCCTTTTTGCCGAAAGTCTTCCTTTCTGCTTCTTCTTTGAGGCATTTGACCAGTTCTGGAAAAGGGGAGGAACCCAACCCTATTGGGGATTATTTGACTCCGCGCGTCACGCCAAACTCTTTGCCGGTCGTTTGGGAATTAATTGGGAAGATAAGAGAAGAGGTGAGAAGAGAAATTGGAAGACAATGGTGATAAGAAGATTAACCCAAGAGCAATTTCCCATTTTTGATGCCAGCGGCCGGAAGATAAATCTGCCAAAATTTCTTAGCCCGGGTATTTACCTTTTTTATAATGAGAAAGATAGGAGTTGGCAGAAATTTATCATTCTCAGTTAAATGACTCACCTAATAATTTTTCTTCTGGCGATTGCCAATAAAGATTTTTTAATGGAAGTGAAAAGGAAAGATTTATCCCTTTTATCCGCCGCAGGCGATACCTTCCGCAAAGCGAGACTTCGCCCGAGGCGAGCGCCACTTCCTGGCGGGGAAGAAGAGGTAATTAAAATTATTTTAGAAGAAAAAGATTTGGTTTTAGTAATTGGTAACAAGGAGGCAACTTCTCTAATGAGAGAAGAGGGAATTAGTTATAAGATTTTAGATTCTCTCCGCGAAGGAGAAAACTATTTTTTGGTTTGGAAGCCGGTGGTAATTACTGGTGGAGAAATAATCTTAGAGAGAGAAGGATTTTTCTTAATCCGGGCGAAGGGGTTGGAGGATATCCATTTTTATCCCCGCCTTCCCGAAGGGGTCTATAAAATTCCCTTTACCCCAATAAAATTTTCCCCAGATGGATGGCAAGCCCCAAAAACGAGAGCCGACTCCTTGATTCAGGAGATGGTGAATAAGGTCTCTTCTGATACTATTCTCTCTTTTGTCCAAAGGTTACAGAACTTCCGAACGAGATACTCCTCCACCGATTCGGCATTTGCCTGTGCCAATTTTATTAAAGATAGGTTTCGGGATTATAATTTGGATTCGGTCTATTTCCATTCTTTTCGCTCTGATTTTGCTCCCAATGTGATTGGGATAAAAAGGGGGCAGGAGCCGGAAAGTGTCTATCTTGTCCTTTGCGCTCATTTTGATAGTTATTCCGGTAGTCCCCAAGAATTTGCCCCGGGTGCTGATGATAATGGGAGTGGCACCGCCTTGGTTTTGGAAGTAGCGAGAATCTTAAAGGATTATCACTTCCAACATAACATAAGGTTTATCGCCTTCTCCGGAGAAGAAGAAGGACTTTTAGGTAGTGAAGCCTATTGCTATCAGGCAAGGAATTTGCATTATGATAGTATCATCGCCTGTCTGAATGGCGATATGTTTGCCTATACCTTACCCAACCGCGATTCCTGCTCGGTGATTGGTAAACCAAGTAATCCCAATTGTGCCCCTCTGGTTGATTACTTTATCCAGTGTGCCCAGGCCTATACCAACTTAAAGTGTCAACGCCAGGTGATTGACCGTCCCCGTTCTGACCATGCCTCCTTTAATCGTTATGGTTATATCGCAATTCACCTGCGGGAGAACTTAAACCTTTTTAACCCTTACTACCATACAACCGGGGATACGATCGGCGCGGGTTTTAATGACCTAAACTTCGTCACGGAGGTGGTGAAGGCAACCTTAGCCACCCTTGCTTCCTTAGCGGAACCAATCTTAGTTGGGATGAAGGAAGAGAGAGTAAGCAATAAGGGAGATGGGAAATGGGATAATTTCACCTTTTATAATATCTTCGGCCAGAGGATAAAAGAAGGAAATCTTCCCCCAGGGATATATTTCCTTCGGGAGAAAAAGGGGGTTAAGAAATTTATAAAATTAAAATGAATAAAAGGATAGAGGAACTTATTATCAAGAATAGTAAGAAGATTCTTTTAGTGGTCCTTGATGGCCTTGGTGGCTTGCCGCTGGGAAAAACCGAATTGGAAAGTGCTCATACCCCAAACCTTGATTTTTTGACAAAAAGGAGTTCTTTGGGTTTAACGATTCCGATTGATTATGGTATTACTCCGGGTTCGGGCTCTGCTCATCTTGCCCTTTTTGGTTATGACCCATCCCAATACGAGATTGGCCGGGGGGTGATGGAAGCCTTAGGGGTTGGTTTAGATATTGGATACGAAGACCTATGTATCAGGGCAAACTTCGCCACAAAAGAGAAAGATATAATAACCGACCGTCGGGCAAAAAGATTAAAGGGATATAATGTCTCTCCGGATGAAAAGAATCGGGAATTGTGTAAAAAACTCCAAAAAGAGATAAAAGAGATAAAAAAGGTAAAGGTGATAATTGAGCCCGGAAAAGAACACCGGTTTGTTATCGTCTTGCGGGGAGAAAATCTCTCTCCCGAAGTGGAAGAGAATGACCCCCTGAAAGATAATTTGCCGGTTAAGGAGATAAAGGCGAAAGATAAAGATAATAAAGAAGCAAAATTTACCGCTTTTCTCTTAAAGGAATTGGTTAGGAAAGCAGAAGAGGTCTTAAAAAAAGAGAATAAGGCAAATTATATCCTTCTTCGTGGTTATAGTAAAAAGCCAAAGATACCTTCTTTTTTAGAGAGATTTAAATTAAATCCGGCTTGTATCGCTGTCTATCCGATGTATAAGGGAATTGCCAAACTTTTGGGAATGGAAGTGTTAGCAACCGAAGAGGGAAAAGAGGTGGAAACCCTAAAAGAGAATAGAGATAAATTTGACTTCTTCTATCTCCACTTCAAAGAAACGGATATGAGAGGGGAAGATGGTGACTTCTCTGGAAAAGTGAAGGCGATTGAGAAATTTGATAAAATCCTTCCCGAAATCTTAAAGATGGAATTTGATGTCTTAAGCATAACTTCCGATCATTCCACCCCTTCCCTCTTAAGATCCCATTCCTGGCATCCCAATCCCTTTCTTTTATTTTCCCCTTTTACCCTTCCGGATGGTTTTAGAAAATTTACCGAAAGGAATTGTGCAAAAGGTAGTTTGGGAATCTTTCCAGCAACCAAGGTAATGCCTCTCCTTTTAGCCCATTCCCTAAAGTTAAAAAAATTTGGTGCCTGATGGATAAGTTTCTAATTAAAGGGGGAAAGAGATTGAAAGGAGAAGTGGTGGTCGCCTCCGCCAAGAATGCGGTTTTACCGCTGATGGCTGCCTCAATCCTTGCCGATAGTGAAGTAAGGTTGAAAAATGTTCCGGATTTGATGGATGTGAGGACGATGTCCACCCTCTTATCTTCCTTCGGTTGTTTAGTGAAAAGGGAAGGGAAAGATTTAATTATTGACCCAAAAGGAATTAATAATCTCATCGCTGACTATGAGATTGTGCGCAAGATGAGAGCCAGTTTCTTTGTTTTAGGTCCCCTTCTGGTAAAATACAAAAGGGCGAAGGTCTCTCTACCCGGTGGGTGCACCATTGGTCCCCGACCGGTTGATTTACACTTAAAAGGTCTCTCAGCCCTGGGTGCCAATCTGAAAGTGGAAGAGGGTTATGTAGTCGGAGAGACGAAGGGGTTAAAAGGGGAAGAGATTTTTCTGATGGGAAACCGGGGTCCTTCGGTCGGGGCAACCGCCAATGTCCTAATGGCGGCGGTTTTAGCGGAAGGGAAAACTGTGATTGAGGGTGCCGCTTGCGAACCGGAGATTGTTGATTTGGCAAACTTTTTAAGCAAAATGGGGGCGAAGATAAAAGGTGCAGGCACGCCCAGGATTGAGATTGAAGGGGTAAAAGGTCTTTCCGGGGTTGAATACCAACCAATTCCCGACCGGATTGAAGCGGGAACCCTTGCCTGCGCCTGTGCCATCACCGGCGGCGAGGTAAGAATTAAAAATTGCCTACCCGAACATCTGACGGCGGTCTTAGAGAAGTTAAGGGAATGCGGGGTGGAGGTGGAAGAAGGGAAAGGAGAGATTAGGATAAAAAGAGAGAAAGATTTATTAGGGGTAAATATCACCACCGCCCCCTATCCCGGTTTCCCGACGGATATGCAGGCGCAGTTTATGGCACTCTTGACTATCGCCAATGGCAAAAGCGTGATCACCGAAACAATTTTTGAAGACCGTCTCACCCATGCGGTTGAACTCCAACGTTTTGGGGCAAAGATTACGGTGAATGATAATATCGCAATTGTGGAAGGCATAAAAGAACTGAGTGGGGCACCGGTGATGGCTTCGGATTTGCGTGCTTCCGCCAGTTTAGTCTTAGCGGGTCTTGTGGCAAAGGGGGAGACAATTGTCTCAAGGATTTATCATTTAGACCGCGGTTATGAAAGATTGGAAGAAAAGTTAAATTCCTTAGGGGCGGAGATAAGAAGGGTTAGTGATTAAAAGGAAGAAGACAAGAGAGGTAAAAATTGGTTCTGTAAAAATTGGTAATCTCCACCCGATTGCCGTCCAGTCAATGACCAAAACAAAGACCAGTAATTGGCAAAAGGTATTAAAAGAGATTAGGCGGTTGGAGATAGCCGGCTGTGAAATAATCCGGTTGGCCTTTAAGGATTTTGAAGATATAGAAGTAATTCCAAAGTTAAAAGAGAGGTCAAAAGTTCCCTTAGTTGGTGATTTCCATTTTGACTACCGTCTGGCAATTGAAGGGATAAAAAAGGGACTGGATAAGATAAGGATAAATCCGGCGAATATCAAAGAAAAATGGCAATTGAAAGAGATTTGCCTTTGGGCAAGGGATAAAGGAATTCCCATTCGCATTGGCTTAAATACCGGTTCTTTTCGCTCTTACCGGCGGGAGAGGCTATTTTCCCTTTTGGAAAAGACCGTCTCCCTTTTGGAGCGGAATCATTTCTCCTCCATCGTCATCTCCGCCAAAACTCCATCTCCAATGGCGACGATTGCCATCTACGAGAAAATTTCAAAAGATTATCCTTATCCCTTACATTTGGGCTTGACCGAAGCCGGCTTACCATTTGAAGGTGGCATCAGAACCGCCCTTTCCTTTGCCCCCCTTCTCCTAAAAGGGATTGGGGATACCCTAAGGGTCTCTTTAACCGGTGATGCGGTCTGGGAGGTGGAGGCGGCTTACGAAATCTTACAGGGTTTGGGGTTAAGAAAGAAAAAACCAATTTTTATCACCTGCCCGACTTGCGGCCGGTGTCAGGTAAACTTGATAAAAATTGCCCAGGCGGTAAAAAGGGAACTGAAAAGGACGAAACCCGCCTTGGCCGGATT
The DNA here is from genome assembly GCA_039801905.1 of candidate division WOR-3 bacterium. Classification (NCBI taxonomy): domain Bacteria; kingdom Pseudomonadati; phylum Caldifarciminota; species Caldifarciminota bacterium. The sequence continues at coordinate 17,487 of JBDRVQ010000028.1, forward strand.
GCGGATTGCGGTGATGGGTTGTGAAGTGAACGGACCGGGGGAGGCAAGCCAAGCCGATTTTGGGATTGCCTGCGGCAAAGATAGCGGCCTTATCTTTAAGAAGGGGAAGGTGGTGAGGAAGGTAAGGGCAGAAGGTTTGGTGGAGGAATTTGTGAAATTGATTTTGGAGGATAAAACATCTCCATTGACTTAAAGAAAATATCTTCTTATAATAAAGACAATGCTTCCAATCCCAAAGGAGTATGCAAAGGCGATAATTAATAAACTCGGCTCCTCCGGCACACCACCGGAATTCGGATTAGAATTTTTCACCATCGGTTTGGATAAATATTTGAAGGTAATTGAAGAGGAATACCTCACCTCCCTCCTTAAATTCCGCCTCTCTTCCTTCAAGATGGTGGTCGGCAACTACGGTGGTGGTAAGACCCATTTCCTCTATCTGGTGCGCAATCTCGCCTTCAAGAATAATTATGTCTGTTCTTATGTCGCCCTCTCCCCAGTGGAGTGTCCTTTTGATAAATTGGAGTTGGTCTACCGGCAGGTGATCTTGAACTTGATGCCGCCCCTGAAAGAGGAGGATTTATTAAAACCCCTTCCCAAAGGGATTGACTTCTTTATTAAAAGTTGGTATTACGAATTTAAGAATCAGACGAAGGAAGCGGATTCCCCTCTGGTGGTTAATGAGTATTTGAAAAATCTCCCCGCTACGGAGAGTAGTAGTTTTTCTAATGCGGTGAAGGCGGCTTTTCAGGCTTATGCCACTAATGACGAGGAAGGTTATGCCACCTTCATTCAATACTTAAAAGGGGAAGAGATTCCGCGGGAGGTGAAGATGCGATTTCGGATTTCGGAGAAGGTGGAAAAGACCAACGCCTTCCGGATGATACGCAGTCTCGCCCAGTGGGTAGTAGCGATTGGTTATTCCGGTCTCATCCTCCTCTTTGACGAAGCGGAAAGGGGAATTTCCATCTCCTCTTCTAAGGATAAGAGGCGCGCCTTAGATAACCTCCGGCAGATTATTGATGAATGTGGCAATGCCCGTCTCCCCGGAGTGATGGTCTTTTATGCGGTCCCCAACGAGGAACCACTCTTAGACGGAACGGGTGGGGTTTATGAAGCATTAAAGCAGAGGCTCAGAAGTTCCTTCACCAAAACTAATCCCTCGGGGGCAAGAATTAATTTGGAGGATTTGGATGTGCCGCCGGAGGTATTCTTAGAGAGATTGGGGAAGAAGTTAGCAGAGATCTTTTCCTATGCCTACTCCTTCTCCTTTTCTCCGGCCGATCTTGAGAAGACCCTAAACCTCCTTATCAAAAATTGCCTCTCTTCCTATCTCTTTGATGTTAGTTATCGGCGCTTATTCATCTTAGCCCTCATTGAGGCTTTCTACCGACTGAAAGAAAATCCCGGAAAGCCTCTGAGCGAAAAGGAGATTAAAGAGATCCTCCATCTCCACCAGAAGGAGTTAGCAGAGAAGGAGAAGGAAGAGGTGGAGAAGGAAGAGTTTTAATGGATAATCGCGGTTCAACCTGCTCCCATCCCGTCTTTGGGGAAGGGGAGGTTTTGGCGGAAAGGTTTCGGGGGCAGGAGTTTTTAGTGAAGTTTCGGACCGGCCTCAAACTCTGGATCAGAAAGGAGAGGCTCTTCTTTTTTGGTCCCCTCCGAGAGGAGAAGATTGACCAGATATCCGCCCGGCGGATGACGGAAGCCTTCCGGCTGGGGATTGTCCCGAGGCGGGATATTGAAGATTTCACCTTCGGCCGGGAGGAAGAGATTTCTCAATTTAAGAAAGCGATAGAAAAGTTAAAGAAGGGAACAGGAGATTGTCTCTTAATAGAGGGGGAATACGGCTCCGGCAAGACCCACCTCTTAGAATACTTCTACCATATCGCCTTAAAAGACGGTTTCTTAGTGAGCCGAGTGGAACTTGACCCAAGGGAGGTTTCTCTTGCCCGACCGAAGAAGGTCTATCGGGAGATCATCCACAACCTCCGTTTCTTAGAAGGGGAAAGGGAAGGAGGTTTTCGCGATTTTCTCCGTCGGGCGAGCGGTTTGGATATTAAAGATCATATCTACTTTACCCCCCTCCTCTCTTCCTTAAAGAAGTTGGAAGAGGATGGTCTTAAAGCGGAGGTGTGGTGGCAATGGGTAGAAGGGGAGTCAACGAAGGAATACGCGATAGAAAATAAATTTTACCGGATAAAGGGAAGTTATAAAATCCCCGCCCTTTACGATTTTTCCACCGCGGTTGATTTCTATTGCTATCTCCTTTCCGGGATTTCTTACATGGCACGGGAGTTAAAATTTTCTGGTCTCGTCCTTTTACTGGATGAGGCGGAAACCGTTGCCCACCTTTGGGATACCCATTCTTTCCTCGCCGGACTCTCTTTTTTAGAAGGTCTCATTCACACCAGCCTCAACCTTCCGGAATGGAAGAAGATAACACCCAACCATCTCCATAATGGGATGCGCCCCACCCCTTACATTTACAAAAATTCCTATCTCCTCCTCACCATCGCGATGACCCCTCTCCCTGATGGCAGTATCTCCAACCGAATTCGTCAGATTATCAAAAAGAGTATCCCCCTCTCTCCCTTGTCCGAAAGGGCTTGCCAAGAGTGTTTTTACCACTTGGTCAATCTATATCTTGCCGCCTATCCGGAATTTACCTTATCGCCTCTCAAAGAGAGGGAAATTTTATTCTCCGCCCTCCAGCGCAAGAATTTACGCGACTTTATTAAGTTTACAGTTGACTATTTAGATGTTGAACGGCACGCCGTCACTTGTAGGCGTAACCTAAAGCCCCGACCATCGTTATCGCTTTAATCGGGCAGACCTTAAAACACTCTCCACAACCGATACATTTTTCAATAATTACCTTATGCCGCTCCCCGATTTTCCCTTCAATCGCTTGAAACTGACAGACCTTCACACACTCCCCACAACCATCACAGGCGGTAGAGATCATGGCGTAGGGACGAGCCTTTGCCCGGTCAACATAGGATTTCGTTGGGCACTTATGGACACAGATACCACAATCGGTGCAGAGGGAAAAGTCCATCACGGGTAAATTATTCTCCAGGTGCAAAGCATTATAAGGGCAGGCCTTAATACAAATCCCGCAGGCAAAACAACCGACCCGACAGACCTCCCTTACCTCCCTTCCCTTATTCGTTGAGACGCAGGCTAAATAGACCAGTTTCGTTTTGGGAATGAGTCTTAAAACCTGCTTCGGGCATTCCCGAACGCAAATTCCGCAGCCGGTGCATTTCTCCTCATCAATGATTGGCAACTCATTTTCTCCCATCCGGATTGCTCCGAAAGGGCAGACTTTTACGCAATGTCCATAACCCAAACAGGCAAAATCGCATCTCTTATCACCGGAATGGAGAAGGGCAACCGAACGGCAATCTCTCTTTCCCCGCAGAAAAAACTTTCTGGCACACTCTTTTTTACCCCCCTGGCAGACTAAGACCGCAATCTTCTTCTCCGGAAGAATCTCTTCCCTTCCCAAAATTTCGGCAATTTTTACCCGGTTCTCTTCCCCCAATACGGAACACAGGGATAAACTAACTCCCCCCTCTAATAGCCTTTCCGCGAAGGCGGCACACCCCGGGAAACCACATCCCCCGCAATTGGCATTGGGGAGAAGGTTTAGAATCTCCTTTAGTCTCTCATCAACCCGAACCCGGAAACGAGTTGCCGCCAAAACTAAAATCATCCCCATTAAGAAGCCCAAACCACCAAGGACGAAAAGACCACTCAGAACTAAATTACTCATAGGGAAATACCGAAGAGGCCAATGAATCCCATAAAACCTAAGGAGACCAAGGCAGCGGCGATGAAGGCAATCGTATAACCCTTAAACGCCGGAGAGATTGGGGCGTAGTCCAATTTTTCCCGGATGGCGGCGAAGATGAGTATGACAAACATAAAGCCGAGCCCGGTGCCTAAGGCAAAGAGCAAAGCCTGTAATAAATTATATTGATAGTTAATCACCAAAAAGGTGCAAGCGAGAATTGCGCAGTTGGTAGTGATTAAGGGGAGATAAATTCCCAAGGCGGAATAAAGAGCCCGAAAACTCTTTTTGAGAAACATTTCCACAAATTGCACTAAGGAGGCAATCACTAAGATGAAGACCGCGGTGCGCAAAAAGATGAGATTTAAGGGTAAAAGGAGGAGGTGATACAAAATGAAGGTGACAAAGGTGGCTAAGGTCATAACAAAGATCACCGCCATCCCCATCCCGAAGGAGGTAGAAAACCGGGTGGAGACGCCAAAGAAGGGACAGAGGCCAATATACCGCATTAAGACGATATTATTCACTAAGAAACTGGCGATGAAAATCTTTAACGGGTTCATCTCTTTTCCCTTTTAATATATTTATTGACCAGAGCCTTTAAAATCCCAATCAGTAAAAACCCGCCGGGTGGAAAGATCATAAAGAGGATGCCGTTATTTACGAAGAAGGAGATGCCAATTGGTTTACCGAAAAATGTCCCCGCGCTTAAGAATTCTCTGATGGCGCCCATAATGAAGATCACCAAGATGAAACCCAAACTCTTTCCCAAGCCATCAAGAAAGGAATCAATCACCCCGTGATGGTAGGCGAATGCTTCTGCCCTTCCCAAAACGATACAATTGACCACAATTAAAGGGACAAATACCCCTAAGACCCGATAAAGACCCGGTTCGTAAGCCTGGAGAAGATAGTCAACGATTGTGACGAAGGTTGAGATGATGATGATAAATACCGGAATGCGAACCTCTTCTTTCACCATCTTCCGGATGAGGGAGACGAAGATGTTAGATCCGATGATGACAAAGGATGTTGCCAAACCCATACCTAAGGCATCCCGAGCGGAAAGGGAGGTTGCCAGAGTGGGGCAGAGGCCGATCATCAAAATGAGAATCGGATTCTCTTTGATGATACCACTGAGAAGGTAATCAAAACGGGAAGGTCCTCTCTTAATCATTTAAGATATTCCTCATAAATCCTTATCCCTTCTCTAATCCCCTCACAGACCGCTCGGGAGGAGATAGTGGCGGCGGTCACCGCGGCAATCTCTCCACCTTCGCTCTGCAATCTAATCCTTTCCCTTCCCTTCCCGATAAATTGGGAAAGGAACTTATCCTCCCGAATCTTTGAGCCCAAACCCGGTGTCTCCTTAAAGCCTTCACTCGGACCGGCAATTCTTATTCCCACAACCTGACCACTGGTATCAATACCGCAGAGGATACCAATCGGACCGCCATAACCGCGGGGGAAAGTTTGGAAGACTAACCCAACCTTCTCTCTCCCCTCATTATATCCCAACCATAAATTTTCCTCTACCTTTTCAAATCTTACCGCATTGGGTAAGACAAAAGAGAGGGCAGAAGAAAGTGCCAATGCTTTCTCCTCTTCAATCTTCTTTTGGGTCACGGAATAAACCTTCCCCAAAAGATAGGCGGAGACAAGACAGACTATTCCTAAGACGACGATTGGTTTTATCCTATCGGCCATAAATCCTCGGTTTGGTGTAGCGTTCAATAAAAGGGGTGAGGACATTCATAAAAAGGATTGAATAACAGACACCTTCTGGATAACCACCGAAAAGTCTGATGAGCATCGTGAGGATGCCGCAACCAATACCAAAGATTACCCTTCCCTTCGGGGTGATCGGGATTGTCACATAATCGGTCGCCATAAAGAAAGCCCCTAAGATTAACCCACCGGAAAAGAGATGGAATAAGGGTGAGACCGCATTTTGAAAGAAAATCTTATGGAAGAGGGATATGAAAAAGACGGTTGCCAAGTAGGATAAGGGAATCCGATAATCAATCACCCGGTTGATGAGTAAGAAGACCCCTCCGAGGAGTAAGAGAAAGGCTGAGGTTTCCCCCAAGGAACCACCAACCGAACCGAAGAAGAGATTTTTTAAGACCGGGAGTGAAGAGAATTGGGAAACGAGTTTTGGGTAGGCGGTAGGATTCATTAAGCGGGTATCTTTTAAGAGGGTGAGGGGAGTTGCCTGGGTGATGCCATCAATTCCGGAGAGGCTACCAAAACGGGGTGGCAGAAAACCTTTGGTCATAAAACTGGGCCAACTCACAACCAAAAATGCCCGGGCGGCTAAGGCGGGGTTGATAAAATTATAGCCTAAACCGCCAAAAAACTGTTTGACAATAATTATGGCAAAGGCGCTGCCGATGATTGGGATAAAATAGGGGACATTCGGGGGCAGATTGAAGGCTAAAAGGAGACCGGTGATGAGGGCGCTCCCATCCCCAATCGTTATCTTCCGGCCGAAAGCCTTTTGCGCCAAGCCCTCAAAAAGGAGGGAGGAGAGGGAAGATAGAATAATAATAATTAAAGCCCGGATGCCAAAGAAATAGACGGAGCCGATTAAAGCCGGGATTAAAGCAACTACCACTGAAAACATCAAGTATTCAACATTCACCCGATCTCGGATGTGCGGGGAAAAGGAAACAGTTATCTTATTTTCCATAAGCCTTCGCCATCTTAAAACTCTCAACCAGACCAATCTTTGCCGGACAAGTGTAGGCACAGCAACCACATTCAATACAATCCAAAAGGCCTTCTTCTTTTGCCTTAGCAAACTCTTCGTTCTTTATCATTTGGTAGAGGATACTTGGAAGAAGATGCATCGGACAAACCGAGACGCACCGGCCGCATCTTATACAATCCCTTGCTGGCTCTTCCTTCTTTCGGGTAAAGAGGAGGATACCGGTAGTTGCCTTTAAGGTGGGGGTGGAAGGGGAAGGGACGGCAATTCCCATTAAAGGACCACCAAAAATTATCTTCTCTACGCCATCTTTCATCCCCCCACAGAAATCAATAATCTCTTTTATCTCGGTGCCAATCTTTACCCTTAAATTTTTCGGTTTATTAATCCCATCCCCGGAGACCGTAACTACCCGTTCGTAAAGAGGCTTATTACAAAAGACCGCTTCGTAAACCGCAAAGGTGGTCTGGACATTCTGGACACAAACCCCAACTTCATAAGGGATTTTTCCGGAAGGGACTTCCCTCTTTAAGGTTGCTTTAATCAGTTGTTTCTCCCCACCTAAGGGATATTTGGCATGGGAGATTACCAATTGAAATTTAATTTCCGAATTTTGGCTTTTGATTTTTGAACCGATACTTTCAATCGCCTCCTTTCGGTCTTCTTCAATGGCGATAATCACCTTCTTTGCCTTTAAGATTTCCGCCATCACCTTCGCCCCTAAAAGGACTTCTTCGGGATATTCCACCATCACTCGGAAATCACCAGTGAGATAAGGTTCACATTCGCAGCCGTTGATGATTAAGGTATCAACCGGTTTTGGGGGGTTGAGTTTAAGATAGGTAGGGAAGGCGGCACCACCCATTCCGACAATACCCGCTTCCCGGATTTTTTCCCAAGGTGAGAGGTTTTCGGGTAAAAGGGCAGTTTCCCCATCACCAAGATTTTCAATGAGACAACCTAAACTCTTCCTTCCTAAGACGGGATGGGGAAATTCTTTTATCTCCCGAACGATACCGGAGATGGGTGAATGGACGGGTGAAGAAATTTTGCCTTCCCCGGCGCCAATCTTCTCCCCTTTTTTCACCTTATCCCCCGGTTTCACAATTGGCACCGCGGAACTGCCGGTGGGGATTACTTGGTGGAAAAAGACGAGAACCGATTTCGGTTCCGGGAGAGACTCAATTGGGCAGTTTTTAGTTAACTCCTTATAACTCTTTGGCTTTATTCCGCCGGGAAAAGTAAATCTCTTACCAAACATAAAAACTAATTATAGGGAAAAAGCCTTTTCTGTCAACAAAAGTTTTTCTTAGAAATGAGGCGACATAAAAGTCGCCTATTAAAAGAAGGGTCTTTCTTTTAAGTTTCGCATTTCCAATAACTTAATTATTTTAGGTTAAATTGAAGTGAGCCCCACCACCG
>JBDRVQ010000029.1 GCA_039801905.1 candidate division WOR-3 bacterium
GTGTGTCTCCTTTGGCGGGTGCTGATTTTGGTGGCACCCGCCTTTTATTATAATCAAATATAACTCCTCTTTCAATTTTCCACATAATTTGAATATATCTCAGGGGAGGGATTGGAGAACGGATCCGCATTAGAAAATGGGGTAGAGATTTTGGTGGGGAGGCATTAGTGATGTTTGCCGTTATTCTTGACAAAGAAAAAAATCGGTATAAAATTGAAGGATATGCCTTATATTGAAGAGATTGGTAAATGGGAAAATAGGGAAGTGGTGATCAAGGGTTGGGTTTATAACCGGCGCTCCTCGGGAAAGGTCCGTTTCGTTTTGGTCCGGGACGGTACCGGAATAATCCAATCCGTGTTCACCGCCGACCAGGTCTCCCCGGAAGTCTTTCAATTGGCCGATTCTATCCCCCAAGAGAGTTCGGTCATCTTAACCGGAACGGTACGGAAGGATAGTCGCGCACCCGGTGGTTACGAGATTGTGGCTAAGGAATTAAAGTTAATTCATAGGGCAAATGATTATCCTATTGGGAAAAAGGAGCACGGGATTGATTTTCTTTTAGAAAACCGCCACCTCTGGCTCCGTTCCCGCCGCCCCTGGGCAATTATTCGGATTCGCTCCGAGGTGATTTCCGCGGCGCGGGATTTTCTCAACGAAAGGGGATTCACCCTGGTTGATGCCCCAATCTTCACTCCGACTTCCTGCGAAGGGACTACGACTTTATTTTCCGTTGACTATTTTGGCGAGAAGGTCTACCTCTCTCAGAGTGGTCAACTTTATAACGAACCAGCCGCGGCTGCCTTCGGTAAGGTCTACTGCTTTGGTCCCACTTTCCGCGCCGAGAAATCAAAAACGAGAAGACATCTCACTGAATTCTGGCAGATTGAACCAGAGGTTGCCTTTATGGATTTGGCTGGGATTATGGAACTTGCTGAGGATATGCTTATCTATATTATAGAAAGGGTCTTAAGTAAGCGAAAAGTGGAATTAGAGGTTTTAGGAAGGGAGATAAAAAAATTGGAAGGGGTGAAAAAACCATTTCCCCGAATCACTTATGAATCCGCTCTCAAAATCTTAGAGGAGAAAGGGAAACCAATAAAGTGGGGGGAAGATTTCGGCGGCGATGAGGAGACAGTGATTTCGGAAAGTTTTGATAATCCGGTGATGATTCACCATTATCCCCATCAGTGTAAGGCTTTTTATATGAAGAGAGATAAAAAAGACCCAAGACTCTCCCTTTCCGTTGATATCCTGGCACCCGAGGGCTACGGAGAAATTGTGGGTGGGGGAGAGAGAGAAGACGATTTGGTTGAATTGGAGAAGAGGATTGAAGAGTATAAACTTCCCAAAGAAGCCTTTGCCTGGTATTTGGATATAAGGAGATATGGTAGTTTTCCCCATTCCGGTTTCGGTCTGGGGATTGAAAGGACCGTGGCTTGGCTCTGTAAAGTCCACCATGTCCGAGAAACCATCCCTTTCCCGAGGATGCTGGAAAGGGTTTACCCATAGGAGGGGATATGGAGTTAAAGGTTGGAGTTATTACCCACTATTATTCAAAGATTGGGGTGGCGATTGTGGAGATCACTGATGAGCCCTTGTCGGTTGGCGATACGATTCACATCAAAGGGCACACCACCGATTTCCAGCAATCGGTAACTTCCATGCAGATTGAACACCAACAGATTCAAACTGCGAAGAAAGGTGAGGTTATCGGTCTAAAGGTAGAACAGAAGTGTCACGAGAAAGATATCGTTTATAAAGTAATTCCTTAATATGGCACGGACCAAAAGCAAACAGAAGAGAAAAAGATTTCTCATCCGCTTAAAATGGAAACGGAGAAAGAAAAAGAAGGAAGCGAGGGAGAATCTTTCTCCGGAACCTGCCAGTTTACCAAGGGAAGAAGAAAATTTAAGCCCGAGTGATGAACTAAAAGAAGGAAGTAAGGAAGAAGGAGGATTATCTTCTCCCCTCGCCTAATCTTTCTCTTTTTTCTCTTGCCAAAAATTGATTTGACTTCCTTTTCTCCTTCTCTTATAATAAGAAATGGAGAAGGAAATAAAGCAATTAAGGTTGGATTTTTCCCCGAAAAGGGAGGAGGTCTTTTATGAAAATCTTCATTGACTCCGCCGATATCAAAGAAATCAAAGAGGTCCACACTTGGGGAATTTTGGATGGTGTCACCACCAACCCCACCCTTATTGCCAAAACTGGAAAGAAATTTGAGGAATGTATAAAAGAGATTGCGGAATTGGTAGATGGTCCAATCTCGGTTGAGGTGATAAGCCAAGATTCCTCCGGGATGGTGAAAGAGGCAAAAGAGTTGGTAAAATTCAACCCGAAGAATATCACAATAAAAATCCCTTGCACCCCAGAAGGATTAAAGGCGGTAAAGATTCTCTCCCAAGAGAAGATTAAGACCAATATGACCTTAGTCTTTTCCCCGAGCCAGGCGGTTCTGGCGGCGAAAGCGGGTGCCACTTTTGTTTCCCCCTTTGTCGGCAGGCTTGATGATATCTCCCATTTCGGAATGGAGATTGTGGGCGATATCGTCCAAATCTATGAGAATTATAACTTCAAAACCGAGGTGATTGTCGCCAGTATCCGCAATCCCCTCCATTTTGTAGAGGCGGCGCGGATGGGTGCGCACATCGCCACCTGCCCATTTTCCGTTATCTCCCTCTTAGTGAAACATCCCCTAACCGACATCGGGATAAAGAAATTTTATGAAGATTACCAAAAGATTCCAAAATAAAATTAATTTTTAAGGAGGAAGTGTGCCCATCATTGATTCCAAGACCGGAAAGGTAATTAAAACTTATACCGTGGAAGAATTAAAAGAAGCCGCCAATTATATGCGGGGCCTCAACTTGGTCGCCTTAGCAGCGGCGGGAAGTGGTCACTCCGGTGGTACCCTATCCATTATGGACATCACCGCGGCGTTATACCTTTCGGTTGCCCGGCACGATCCCAAAAACCCATTTTGGGAAGACCGCGACCGGATAATCTGGTCAACCGGTCATAAAGCACCCTCTCTCTATCTGGGTTTAGGAATGGCAGGATTTTTCCCGGTGGAAGATGTAGTAAGGTTAAGAAAACTCTATGCCCCCTACCAGGGACATCCCCATTGGTTGAAACTACCTGGGGTTGAAGCATCAACTGGTTCCTTGGGTCAAGGCTTATCAATCGGAGTTGGTATCGCCTATGCCGGAAAGTTAAAAGGAAAGGACTACCGAGTTTATGTCTTAAACGGGGATGGCGAATTTCAAGAAGGAAATATCTGGGAAGCAGTGATGGAAGCGGGCCATTTCAAACTTGATAATCTGGTCTCAATCTTAGACAAGAACCGACTCCAGATTGACGGTTGGGTAGAAGAGGTGATGAATATTGATCCGGTAAAAGATAAATTTCACGCCTTCCACTGGGAGGTATTAGAGATTGATGGCCATAACATGGAACAGATCCTTTGGGCATTTGAAGAGGCGAAGAAGATTAAGGGAAAGCCAGTCTTAATTATTGCCCACACAGTAAAAGGGAAGGGTGTCTCCTTTATGGAAAATGTTGCCGGCTGGCACGGCAAGGCACCTTCCGTTGATGAGATGTGGAAAGGTTTAAAGGAATTGGGGTTGGATACGAAAATTGATGTGAAGGCATTATTCATCAAAGCGGAAGAGTACCAGAAAGAGGCGACAAAAAAGTTGATGGCAAAGGTGCCGAAATTTGAGAAAAAAGACTACTTTTGGAATCGCCTCCCGATAATGAGAGTGGAGATGAAGGCGACAAGGTTTGGTTTTGGTGAGGCGTTAGCGGAATGTGGCGACGATGAACGGATTGTCTGTATCGGAGCGGACATTTCCGACTCCATAACCATCTCCCATTTTTACAAAAATAAACCGGAAAGAAAGAAGAGATGGATTGAAGTGGGAATTGCCGAACAATCCGGAACCGCATTAGCCGCTGGTTTAGCCAAAGAAGGTTTCTTACCCGTCTTCGGGACCTACGGCACATTTGCCGCGGCGAGAAATCTTGACCAATTAAGAACTACGGTCTGCTACGGCAATTTCAATGTCTTCATCGCTGGTGCCCACGGTGGTGTCTCGGTTGGTCCGGATGGTGCTACCCACCAGGCATTGGAAGACCTATTCCAGATTTGTGGTCTGCCCAATATGCATGTCTGCGTTCCTTGCGATGCCTTAGAAACGAAGAAAGCGACGAAGTATATGCTCTTTGAGATTAAAGGGCCAAAGTATATCAGGTTTGCGCGTGAGGCGACGCCGATTGTGACGAGAGATGATACCCCTTTTATTTGGAACGAGCCCAATGTCTATCGTTACCGCCAAGAGAAAGAGAAATTTTTGGATGCCTTTGATATTTATTTGGCAAAAGATTATAAAAACGAAAATGAAGACCTAACCATTATCGCCTGCGGACCGATGGTGCCTGAAGCCTGTCGGGCGGCTTGGATCTTAAAAGAAGAATACGGTATTGAGACGAGGGTGATTAATCTCCATACCCTAAAACCAATCAACCGTGAGGCAATCATCCGCGCCGCCTTAGAAACCGGAATTATCGTTACCGCCGAAGAGCATCAGATTGGCGGTTTAGCCAATCGGGTAGCCGCGGTGGTGGCTTCCGCCCGAGAATTATACGGCAAAAAAGTGATTCTTGACTACATCGGGGTGAAAGACCGGTTTGGAGAATCCGGTGCCCCATGGGAATTGATGTGGGAGTTTGAAGTCTCGGGCGAGCACATCGCCGCTAAGGCAAAAGAATTATATGACTTCACTAAAAAGTAAGAGGAGGTAAAATGCCAAAGTTGGCCAAGAGAATAAAAAGAGTAAGAAAGATAAAATGCTTCCCCGAGTTATCCTGGCGCATGGAATGTTTAGGGACTGAGACCGCCTTTGATGTCTTAGTGAAAGCGCGCCAGTTGGAAGCCGAAGGGAAAAGTGTTATCCATTTAGAGATTGGCGAACCGGATTTTGATACTCCAAAGAATATAAAAGAGGCGGCAAAAAGAGCCTTAGACGAAGGTTATACCCATTACGGACCTTCTGCTGGCTTACCCGAACTTCGGAAGTTAATCGCGGAAAAGGCAGGCGAACTAAGGGGAATGAAATTTGAAATGGAAGAAGTGGTTGTCACCCCCGGTGCGAAGCCGATAATGTCCTTTGCTATGATGGCGATTATTGAGGATGGGGATGAGGTCTTATGCGTTGACCCCGGCTTTCCCATTTATGAATCAATGATTAGGTATATGGGCGGGGTATATGTACCACTGGTTTTAAGGGAGAAGAACGATTTCTTACCCGACCCAAAAGAGTTAAAGCGAAAACTGACAAAAAAGACGAGGCTTGTCATCTTAAACTTTCCCCATAACCCTTGTGGTAGTGTTGCCAGTGAGTCCTACTTAAAAGAGATTGCGGAAATTTTAGCCTCTTGTGAGAACTGCTGGGTCCTTTCCGATGAGGTCTATTCCCGAATTATCTACGAAGAGAAGTTCACTTCCATTGCCCAGTTTCCCGGGATGAGGGAGCGGACAATTATCTTAGATGGTTTCTCTAAGACCTATGCTATGACCGGCTGGCGGATTGGTTATGGAATAATGCCCCCGGTTTTAGCCCAGGAGATTGCCCGGATTGAAACCAATGTCAACTCCTGCACCGCCACCTTTATCCAACGCGCCTGCCTGGAAGCCTTAGCCGGACCACAAGATGAGCCAGAAAAGATGCGCCAGGAATTCCAGAGAAGGCGAGATGTGATTGTTGAAGGTTTAAATAATATCAAAGGGTTTCGGGTAAAAAAACCCTTGGGTGCCTTTTATGTCTTTCCCAATGTGGAAGGGACCGGAATTGACTTTCGGGAATTAGCCGATGGCCTTTTAACCGAGGCCGGTGTTGCCTGTTTGGCAGGAACTTGTTTCGGTAAATACGGTAAGGGTTTTCTCCGTTTCTCTTACGCCAACTCCATTGAGAATATTAAAGAAGCCTTAAGAAGAATTGAAGAGTATTTAAGTAAGAAGAAAAAGTAAGAAAGATTTTTCCTTCTGCTTTTCTAATCCCAATCTAATAGCCTTTTTTCGCCTTCAATCTTTTTTATCTCGGTGATATCCTGGGTCACTTCTATGGTCCCTAAATATTTTCCTTCTTTATCCCGAACCGCAAAATACCGAATGTGAACTAGTTTCTCCCCGAGGGGAATCCAGAATTCCGCCACATCCCGCTCCCCTTCCTTAAAAGCGGAAAGAATTTTCTCCACAATATGGATACTCTTTGGTGGATGGCACTGCTGAACTTTTCGCCCAATTATTGCCTTCGTCCGAACGAATATCCTTTCTTTACTCTGGTTAAAGAAGCGCACCGTATCGCTTCTATCAACAAAGGTGATATCAAAGGGTACGGTATTGAGAATTGCCTCTAACTCCTCCAGATTTAACTTTCCCGTCTCAAAGGCAACAACTCCCGCCACCGCTTCCTTAACCTCTCCTTCTTCTAATTTCTTTTCTTCCCTCACGGGGGTGAAACAGCAATAGCCAATTTCGGCAAACCCTTTCTTAATCTCTGAGAACTCCTTTTCGCTAATCACCTTTAAGGCGGTAGGAAAGAGGATATTATTCTCCTTATAGAAATGGCTATTTAGGAGTTCTAAGATTTTATCGGCTACCGACTCCAATCTCTTCCCATCTTTCCTTTCCAGGGCGTTATAGAACTCCTTCTTCGCCTCTCTTATTTTATCGTGTTCTGCCCACATCACCTTTGGTGGCTCGGTTATACCGTGTTTCTCTAAATAAGGGAATAAGACATTCTCTTCCCTTAAATAGTGCTTCTCGGAATCCTTAAAGTGATGGGCGATACCTTCTAACTCCTTCTCTTCTTCCTCTTTTATCTCTTTTGCCACCAATTCCTTTAACCTCTTTGCCATATTGAGCATCATCTCGTGTTCCACCAACAAAGTGCCGATTGGATGCTCCACGGGAACCTCGCGTCTCTCTTCTATTCTCTCTTTCACCACTGCCAGATGAAGATCGCAGACCTCTTGGATTTTCTCCCGGGGTAAGCCTTCTTTAATCAGTTCCTCCTCTACCCGGGCGATATCTTCGGCACTGATTTCCTTTAAGAGCGGAGCAAATTCTCGTTTCAGTTCTTCTATACTTTTCCCTTTATGCAATTGCCGAAAAAGTTCTTTTAATTTCTCCCTTCTTTCCCTGCTGATTATATAGTCCATAAACCTCTCCTTTTCTCCTTTGGTTAGACATCTTATGATTTAGCTTCCCCTAACTTTTGATAGATAAAATAGGAATATACGATGGTAAAGAAAGTAACAAAAAGAATTGGGATAATCACAAAGTAAAAGGCATAGAAAGGGAAGAGAAGACCAAAAAGGGTAAAAATGCCTGCGATCTTAAATAACTTGCCGCCAATTTTATGGGTCTTATCCCAAACGAACTCGTTACTTAAAGTCCAGGGGGTTCTGATGCCAATAAACCAATTTCTTTTGGCATTTTCCACCAAAACCCCACAATAAAAGAAAAGGAGAGAAAATCCCGGAATGAGCATCTTTGACATCGGAAATCTTGCCCCCAAATTCCAGAGTAAAGTTAGAAGATAAAGGTAAAATAAGAAGATAAAGAGGAAGATAATAAAGAGGTCAAAATATTTTAAGAATTTCTTAATATTCTCCCTTAATGGGTCAATTATTGGGATGATTAAAGAGAGAAAGAAGAGACCAAGGGAGATGAGAGGCATCAAAAGAATGCCCCAGAAACGTGAAATATAACCATCAACTTCATCTCTAATGTTCCAATGGGAAGCCATCTTCTCCGGCATTCTGGGATAAAAGAGAAGGCCGATAATAAAAGAGATTAGGACAATTACCAAAGTTATTACCATCCTGAAGCGCATAGGAAATTTTAATAGTAATTTCCTAAAAAGTCAACCGTCATCTAACCATCGGATTCCACTCAGATTTGAGGAGTTGAGATGCCAAAAAAATTGGCATTAACGCCAAAAAAATTGGCACTTCAATAAGAAGGGAAGACTTTTCAATTTTTTAAGTCATTGATTTTTAATAACTTATTTTTTAATCGGCTTGGCACGTTTTTTGCTTTCTGTAAGTAGGGTCTCTCAGTGCTAAGGGGGTGCCGAATTTAATTCTGGCACTTCTGGAGATAAAAAAGAGGGGTTTTTACCCCTCTTTTTATTTTACTCAGAAGCGGAGATTACATACCACTTGCTATTCTCCTTTATTAGGTATATAACAAGAGGTGAGGCATAAATTAACTCTTCTCCATAACTCCTCTCTTTCCCCGAAATCCGAACATAGAGGCTACACTTAGCAAATGGTTTTTCTATCGCTACCTTCCGAAAAGGTAAAAATACCCTTATATCATCGTATACCTGAAAATTTCTTCGAAAAAGGGATAGGAGGCGGTGATAGTTATGCCCCCAGGCATCAAGGTAATCAAGGGATAAAATCTCGCTTAAGGTTTTCATATCTTCCTCTTCTATCGCCTCCCTTCCCTTTTCTATTAAGCGCAAGATAGCCTCCCGGTCCGAAGGGAAAAGAAGTCTTATTACCCAGGAGGTGACCATCCCGATTAGTAAAAGGGAAAGGAAGATAGCAAAAAATCGCTTCATATCCGGTTAATTTTTAAGAGCCTATTTTAATAACAATACCCCTAAATTCCCCTCCCCCGGCTCATATTTTCCTGAGATTGGAGGTTGGAAAAATAAGAATAGGGAATCATCTGGGGAATAGCGATAAAAGTTAAAACCAATCTCTCTTACCTCTTCTTCCGTATTAAAATTAAGCAAGGGGAAAGAAATTTCCACCTGCCAATACTTTTCACCGATGAGTGTCTTTACCTCATACTTTCCGTTCCATTCCCTCTTTCGGTATTTACCCTTTTCTTTAATATACCGAGAATCTGAAATAAAGCCAAGAGGATTAAAGGAGACTTCATAGATGGTTTCCGGCTTGGGACTGAGAAAAATTGAAACGAAATCATCTTCTTTGATGAATCCATCCCTTTCCCGCATCCGGGCTTTTATTCTCTTTTCGTAATTTAGGAGAGCGAAATATAAATTGGAGGAATCGTAACCTAAGAATAAAGTTGAGTGCAATTTTGCCTTATTCCCCCTTTCATCACCAAATTGGTCAATACCTCCCCGCCATTCCTTCAATTCGCCATCAATCTTTGGGGTAATTCTACCGGCGGAAATTTCCCTTTTTAAGGGGAGTAACTTTTTAATCACCTCTTCCTTCCCTTCTCTCTCATAAGAGAAGATTAACTCGGGGAGGGGAAAGATTTCCCCTTTTAAGGAAAAGGAGAAAGGGAAAAAACCTTTACTCTTGGGTGAGAGGTAAAACTTGGCTTTAGGTGGGGAGATATCCCAAGAGTAACCTTCCCATCTTATCTCCCCTTTTATCTCATAAGAATAGGGATTTTCTAAGGAGACATTCACCTCCGGACTCCTTTTACTAAAAGGGGAGATGATGATGCGCTCTTTTGTCAAACTTTCCTCTTCTATCTCTTTTAGGCTAAAAACCTCCGGGGCAAAGATTGAACCCGGCTTGATTACCGAGATATTCACCCTCTTCTTATCAACTTCTACTAAGAGATAGTTAGGGAAACCTCCCCTTTTCTCTTCGGTCTCCTCTTTCAATTTGGCGCCGGTCGGACCAACTTGAAGATACCTTATGCTGTCCATCTTGTGGTAGGTATAAAAACAATCATGGGCAGAAAGAAAATAGTCAACCCCCAATTGGGAAAGGACTTTGTGAAGACCCCATCTCTCTTTTAAGAGGCGCCAGTAGGAACGATGAGCAAAAACGAAAGTGTATCTTGCCCGCCGAAAGAGCGATAAATCTTCCCTCAACCAGTCAATCATCTCTTTGGGCACATCGGAGTATTTAGGAAAACGGGAAAAATCTAAGATCACAAAATGGCAGTTCTCATAGTTGAAGGAGTAGTAGGTCTTAGAAAAATATCTCAAAAAGATCTCTTCCGACTTCTCATCCCAGATATCTTCACTTCCGGGGCAAAGATGATAAGGGATGCCCAATTGGGAAAAAATCCTCTGGACATTCTCCCATTCCTTCTTTAAGAGGGTGGTATCCTTAATTCCCTTTTTGATGAGATTCCCCAAGTGAATGATAAAATCGGGTTTTAAAACCCTTATCTCATTTAGAACCGTCTCAAATGTTTCTGGAGAAGAGAGAGGGGTTCTATCTCCCAATACGCAAAACTTGAAGGCAGAGAGGGGAGAAAAATATGAAAGAAAAAAGAGGAAAAGGATTTTTCTTTTTCTATTTTTCATTTTTTCTTTAGAACATCCCACCGTCAATCCGGATTACTTGGCCAGTGATATAATCGGCAAAATCGGAGGCTAAAAAGAGGCAGAGATTTGCTACCTCCTCGGGCATACCCGGTCGACCAAGAGGGATATTCTTAATGTATCTTTCTTTAATCTCTGAAGGTAAAGAATCGGTCATCGGCGTCAGAATGAAGCCCGGGGCAATACAATTAACCGTGATATTTCGGGAAGCAACCTCCTTCGCCACTGATTTGGTAAACCCAATAATCCCCGCTTTCGCTGCGGCATAATTCGCTTGTCCGGGATTACCCATCTCCCCAATCACCGAAGAGACGTTAATTATCCTCCCCCATCTCCTTTTAAGGAGATATTTCAAAACCGCCCGGGTAAAGTTAAATGTCCCTTTCAAGTTCACCGCAATCACCTTATCAAAATCCTCCTCCTTCATTTTTAATAAAAGGCTGTCCCGAGTAATTCCGGCATTATTCACCAAAATCTCAATCCCCCCAAAACTCTTTTCAATCTGGTCAACCAATCTTTCCACTTCTTGAAAATTACTAACATCAATGGGATAGGCTAAACCTTTACCACCCACGATTTCTATCTCTTTTAAGGTAAGGTTTGCCGCTTCGGGATTAATATCGCAGACCGCAATTATCCCGCCAAATTCCGCAAATTTCTTAGCAATCGCCTTGCCGATGCCGGAACCAGCACCAGTGACAATTATCCTTTTCCCTTTAAAATTAAACATCTACTTCACCACACTAAAAAAACCTCGCTGTCTTTCCTTCCTCCCATCCGTTGCGATTTCAATAACGTAGAGATAGAGACCGCCCGCAACCTCTTTCCCCTGAGAATTTTTCAAGTCCCAATAAGCAACTCTCCTCTCTGCTACCCCATCAACCGTCTTTATATGTTCGCCGGCAAGAGTATAAATATGAACCTTAAAGGGCGGCCTTTCTCTCATCCTTTCCGTATCCGAAGGGCAGTAATAAATTTTTAACTCTTTATTATCCCCTTTGAGGAAAGGGTTGGGATAGGCGTAAACCTTCCCCAAGAAGACCGGGGTAATTGCTAAATCGACACTCATCACCTCACCCGGAGAAGAGATATTTCTCACCCGAACACCAGAAGGCAGACCGGAATAGAAATTAGAATTGGGTATCGTCCATTCGGTAAAACCGGTGGTATCGTTTTTCCATAAATCACTCTCTTCCCCCCAAGAATAGGAAGGGAGAGAAAAACCAATTTTCCCAGGTCGGAGGATGCCTACCAGAGGGGCTCTTTCGTTATCATTTCCCCTTCTTGTTTCGTCAATGTGCAAAATTAAAAGGCCGGAACCAGGAAGTCCTTTATCAAATCCCCTCCGGTAGCGATTTTCCACTAAAAAGTATTCGCCGGTACCGGGATTTTCCCATGACCAATCAACCCCAAAGGGATTTTCTAAAAGGCGATAGGCAGAAGGGAAATCGCAGATTGCTGATAAAGTAGCATTCGCTTTTTCTTCTAAATACCCCTTCTGTAAAGAATCCGGATTAAGCCAGCCCAAAAGATATTTACACCAAGAGACTAAATGAACTGGTGAACTCCCGGGAAGAGAACTCGCATCCTCCCTTGCCCAACTACCCGCCGCCATCAGACAGAAAATACCTAAACCATTACTGGAATAATCAGTATCATAAAGGTCGGGAAGACCTAAGATATGCCCGAATTCGTGGGCGAAGACCCCAATTGTCATTAAATCGCCATCAGCAAATCTCTCCGGTTGCAAAGTATAGGCATCAATATAGACACCGTCATTGGTGAAATAAGGACCGGGACAACCCGTAGAGTTATCGGAAAGTTGCCACTTATGAGACCAAAAGTCCCTTTTATTACCCGTTTCTTCTGCCCCGGGTCCAGCATGAACGACGATAAGACAATCAACATAGCCGTCGCCATCATTATCAAAATTCCGGAAATTAACGTCCGGATCAATCTTAGAAATTAAGTCATAAATTAAACCCTGAGAATTATTGGGAAAGTCGCGGAAGACACCAAAGGAATCGGCTACATAAAACGAGTAGGTCCTATCCATCCTCTGCCATTCGGTTACTAAACCTTCTAAGGAGAGATTCCCATAAGAAACCTCTCGGTAGTAATCCCTTAAAGAAGAAGCCCCTTCCCTAAAAAGGAGGCGGTTAAAATCTATAGGGGAATAGGTATGGATATTGTCGGCAAAATCACAAAGGATTACGATATTCTTCCTTACCGCAACCTTCATCCTCTTTATCTTCTCGGGTTTTTCCACACCCGGTGGGAAAATTATCTTTGGCAGGTCCGCTTTCCGAAACGGATTCGGGGGACAAGCAAAAAGGAGGAAAGGAAGGAGAAAGAGAAGAGAAAAATAGATTTTTAGGTTATCCTTCATCCGGAGGGGTTGATTCTGCCTTTTTCGTCTCCTTTTTGGTCAACTCTTCAATCTTCGCCAAGAGGGTGGTGAAATCTGCAGGTTTTGTAATATAGGCATCCGCGCCCATCTCCAAACCTCTCTCCCGGTCTTGGGGCATAGTGCGGGCGGTAACCATAACGATGGGAATCCCTCTGGTTGCGTCATCCATCTTTAAGAGCCGGCAGATGGTGTAGCCATCCAATTTCGGAAGCATTAGGTCAAGAAGGACGAGATCAGGTTTTTGGGTACGGACTAAACTGAGTCCGGAGAGGCCATCACCCGCGATTAATACTTCATAACCCGCTTCTTCCAACCGGAATTTTATCAACTCTTGGAGGTTTACCTCATCTTCAATCAGAAGGATTTTCTTCTTTTTTTTCTCAGTGTCCATCTTTTTTCCGGCAGGGCTTCACCAGGGGGATGAGAAAATGGAAAGTGGAACCACTTCCTTTTTTACTCTCCACCCAAATCTCTCCTTTATGGAGATGGATAAACTCCTTCACAATTGCCAAACCGAGGC
Organism: candidate division WOR-3 bacterium; assembly: GCA_039801905.1. Lineage (NCBI taxonomy): Bacteria > Pseudomonadati > Caldifarciminota > Caldifarciminota bacterium. The sequence continues at coordinate 13,265 of JBDRVQ010000029.1, forward strand.
CAATCCCTTTACTCACCTCAGCCAATGCGCCTCGTTCAAACATCTCAAAAATTTTCTCGCGGTTCTCTTCCTCAATCCCCGGCCCAAAGTCCCTCACCGAGACCATAAGATATTTATCTGCGGGCCCTACCTTTCTTTCGCGCACAACCTCATCTTCTTTTCCCACAAGGGTCGCTTTAATAATAACCTCCTTCCCCTCTTCGGAAAATTTTACCGCATTGTCCAAAAGATTGATTAAGACCGAAGAGAGTTGGTCGGGGTCAACACAGAGAGAAGGGAGATCATTTGGAATTTCTTTTATCACATTAATCCTCTTTTTTTGGATAAAAAGTTGGAGACTATTTATTGCCTTCTCCACTAACTCCTTGATGCTAATCTCTTTCGGAATGGGATAGAGTTTACCCCGGGTAATTCTTGTCATATCAATCAAATTACCGGCGATCCGCTCCAACCTCACCACCTCCTCAGAGGCGAGATTGAGAAAACGGAAGAGATTCTCTTCTAATTTGTCAACCGCCTTCTCTTTTAGAATATTAATTGCCTCTTTGATTGTGGTCAGGGGAGAAAGGATCTCGTGGGAGATCTTGCCTAAAATCTCGGCTTGGCCCTTTTCCATCTCCTTCCAAAAGGTTATGTCGCGGAAATAAAAAATTAGTTTGCCCTTATCCTTCTTCCAAGGACAAACCCAAACTTCACAAGCCAGTTCCCTATTCGTCTTAGTGAGAAGATTAACCTCTAAATGGAGGGGAAAAGTGGCGATTTTAAGCTCATTTAAGGCGGAATTTAAAACTGATAAGCTCCCCTCCGAAAACAAGCGGGTAAAGTCAATATTTAATAACTCAGAATCGTCGTAGCCCGTCATCTCCTCTAAACGGCGATTATGAAACACTATCTTATCCCCTTCCACAATCGCTACGCCATCAACTGTGAGGTCTAAAATCTCTTTATAAAATTCGGCGCTGAGCCCTTTCATTGCTCTTCACTTCTCAGAAAGGTTTCTCTCTCCACCTTCCCGGACTTTACTTTTAGCCGGTTGGCGACTCTAATCTCAGATCTTCCATAAATTGTCATATTATTCTGTATTTTAGTAAGAAAAAGGAAATTGTCAATAGGAATAACTTTTTCTTTATCACCTGTCAAAGTAAAAGGAATTATCATTATCTTGCTTTTTTCATTTTTTTTAGTATAAATTATTGAAAAGGTAAAAAGAGGGAGGGATTATGGAATCTTACCTTCTTTTAAGTATTATAAAAAATACCCCACCTGGTACCACTCCCACCTGGCCGGAGCCCGCTACCAAGTGTCTTACCGAAATGGGGATAAGGGTTAATTTCTTCTACTCCCTAACCGGCAATGGCTACCACCACTTCCTCCATCTTATTTATGTTCCACCAGAGATCACCGCTTCTCAAATTAGGGAAGCGTTAAAACCATTCGGGGTGGAAGGAGAAGTTTATATCATTAGAGATTAAAAGAATGGAGAGAAAAAGGTTTCCTCGTCTTTTGGCTATCCACGGAGGAGCAGGACGGTGGCAAGAGAAGAGTTTAGAAAAAGCCAGGGCAGGAATTAAAGAGGCCTTAGAAGCAGGCTACTCAAAACTGAAAAGGACCAATAGTGCTTTGAAAGCGGTTTTAGAAGCGGTTCGGATAATGGAGGAAAATCCTATTTTCAATTGTGGAAAGGGCTCTTCTTTAACAATTGATGGGAAAGTGCAAATGGACGCTTCCCTTATGACTTCTGACGGAAGATTCGGCGCGGTTGGAGCGATTGAGGGAGTAAAACATCCCATTGATATCGCTTATAAGGTAATGACCGAAACGAACCATTTCTTGATTGTGGGAGAAGGGGCAAAGAAGTTGGCACGCTTTTGGGGTTTCCCCCCTTATAATCCCTATACTAAAAAAGCGAGAGAGGCGCTTTTCCGCCTCCGGAAAAAGCCAAAATTGTGGTACCTCCCAAACTTAAGAAGATACCTATCCTTAGGTACTGTAGGGGCAATCGCCCTTGACCCTTACGGCCGTTTCGCGGCTGCCAACTCTACTGGCGGTTATACGGGTAAACTACCGGGCCGGATCGGAGACACCCCAATTTATGGTGCTGGTACCTGGGCTTGCCCGGAGGGCGCAGTAGTAGGAACCGGTGTGGGGGAAGAGTTAATCCGTTCTTTCCTTTGTAAGAAGGTAGGCGATTTGTTAAGAAAATATCCAGCCCAAAAAGCGATAAATTTAGCGATCAAAGGGATTAGAGATGTGGGAGTTATCGCTATTGACAAAAGAGGAAATATCGGATCCGCCTTTACCACCCGAGCGATGCCTTGGGGCTATTGTAAAGAGGGTGAGATAAAAGTATTTTAGTCTTTAGTTTTGTGCATTCTCTTCTCAAAAGTGGTGTAAAGAACCGGAATAAAAATTAGAGTCAAAAAGGTTGAGAAGACCATCCCTCCGATCACCGAACGGCCTAGAGGTGCCCAAAGTTCTGCCCCTTCTCCAATCTTTAAGGCTAAAGGTAAAAGCCCAAAAATTGTGGTGAGGGCGGTCATCAAGATAGGACGCAACCGCACCTCGCCGCCAAATTTTACCGCTTCCTCTAAAGGCATACCTTTTTGCCGCCGTAGTTGATTCACATAGTCAATATAAACAATTCCATTATTCACCACCACTCCAACCAAAACCAACATCCCAATCCCCGAGATTAAAGAAAGGGTTGTCCCCGTGAGGAATAGCGCCCAAAGAACCCCAATTGCCGCCAGGGGGATGGTGAAGAGGATGATGAAAGGATCACGGAAGGATTCAAATTGGCCTGCCATTACCATAAACACGAGAATAATGGCGAGGAAAACCGCAAAACCTAAGTCCCGAAAAGATTTTACCATCTCCTCATAAGAACCGGATAGTTTCAATGTAAAGCCGGGGGGTAAGGTAATACCGGAAAGTGCTTTACCCACTTTTCCCGCCAAGCGGCCGGCGGATTGCCCAACCGCCTTCCCCGTTACGGTAACAACCCTTTCGTTATCCTTATGCTCAATTGTTAAGGGAGCTACCCCGGTCACAGTCTGAACTAAATTTCGGAGGGGAATTGACCCCAAGGGACTATTAATGTTTATCCCTAAAATTTCCGGAATCTCCTTTCTCTCTTCTTTAGGCAATCTCAAAATTATATCATATTCCTTACCCGCCATTCGGTATTTGGTAACGACCTGACCTTCAATCTGGGTTCTTAGGGCACTGCCAATCTGGTAAGGAGAAAGACCATAAAGGGCAGATTTTTCTCGGTCAATAACCAGTTGGATTTCCATTTCCCCTCTTTCCCGAGTGGACTTAATCTCACTAACTCCAGGTATCGTCTCAATTGTCTTTATCACTATCTTCGTTAAAGAATCGGCAATTTTCAGGTCATCACCAAAAATTTCAATTTGGATTGGTGCCCCGCCGAGGAAAGAACCAAATCCCCTCTCCTCACCAGAATAGAGCAGTAAACCGGGGATTTCCTCCGCCTTTTCTCGCAAACCTTTCTCTATCTCTTCCATTTTTTCCCAAGCATTATCTTTCAAAATCAAGTTAATCTCAGCGGAATTGACTCTGCCTCCACCAAAGATTGCGGAATAAACACTCACTCCGCTTCCCACTTGCACGGTGACCCCTTCTACGGCATCCGACCATCTTTCCATAAGATATCTTTCCAACTCCGAGATTGCCTGATTGGTAAGGGTTAAACTGGTGCCCACCGGCATCTCCGCGATGAACTCCCTATATCTCCTTTTCTGTTCCGGGACAAACTCCATCCCGAGAAATGGGATTAAAGCGACACTGATAATAAAGAGCAGGACAATAAGAATAATAACCAAAGTTCTATGGCTCATTGCCCAGTTGAGAATTTTCCGATAGAAGAGAGTTATCTTTTTAGAAAACTTCACCTCTTTTCCTCCCTCCAATCTCAAAAACCGGCTGGTAAGCATCGGGATTAAGGTGAGCGCCACCCCCAAGGAGGCGAGTAGGGATGAGATGATTGCCCAGGATAATTCCTTAAAAAACACTTGAATCACTCCCCGCAGGAAGAATAAAGGCAAAAAGACGGCAATCGTCGTTAGAGTGGAGGCGGTAATAGCCATTGAGACCTCTTGGGTTCCGTTATAGGCAGCACCCATTGGCTCTTCCCCCCATTCCCGGTGGCGGAAGATGGCTTCAAAAACGACAATCCCGTTATCAACCACCATTCCTACCGCAATTGCCAATCCCGCCATAGAAAGGATATTAATCGTAAAACCAAGAGTATATAAGAAGAAAAGGGCGAAAAAGACCGAAATCGGTATGGCGAAAGCCACAAACATCGTTGGTTGAAAACGCCCCAGAAAGAGGAATAAAACAAAAATTGCCAAAATTCCACCGAGGATGATATTCCTCACAACATTACTTACCGAGCGTCTGATAAAATCCGAAGTGTCCCAAAATATCCCCAAATCTACGCCGCTGGGTAAAGTACTCTTTATCCGCGCCACTTCTTCTCTCACCTTTTGAGCAACCACTACCGTATTGGCATCCGACCGGCGGTGAACCGTGAGAAAAAGACCACTTTTCCCATTAACCCGGACATAAGACTCTTTCTCCTCTTCTGCCCAAGAGACCTCGGCGACATCACGGACCAAGATCGGAACGCCACCCTTATTTCCGATTGGGGTATTACGAATCTCTTCTAAGTCGTCGTATTGACCGATTAATCGGATGAGATAACGCTCCTCCCTGGTGGCAACTTTTCCCACTGGGAAGTTTAAGTTTTGTCCTTTTAGAGCCAAAGAAAATTGGTCGGTAGTTATTCCGGTGGCCGCCAATGCCCGGAGATCAAGGGCGATTTCCACCTGCCTTTTTGCTCCTCCTGCCAAATCAACCATCGCCACCCCTGGTACCCTTTGCAACATTCGGGCACAATCTTCCCCAATCTCCCGCAATTCACTCTCCGGAATATCGCCCGAAAGAAAAAGAAAAAGAACGGGCATCAAGGAGGTGCTCAGTTTTAAGAGATAAGGCTTCCCCGCCTCTGTCGGCAAAGAAGGTTCTACCAAAGCTAAAAGGTCGCGCACATCTGAAGAGGCCGCATCCAAATCGGTTCCCCACTCAAAATCCAAAATAATTACCGAAAGCCCTTCTTGGGAACGAGAGGTGATCTTTCTTAAGTTTGCAACCCTCCCTAACCTCTCCTCTAAGAGATTTGTCACCTCCGATTCCACCTCTAAGGGACCGGCTCCGGGATAGAAGGTGAGAACCACTATCTCAGGAAGGGTGACATTGGGAAGGAGATCAATGGGCATCTTAGTGATACCCACCAAACCGAAGATGATTAAAGCGAGAGCCACCATTGCGGTCGCCACCGGTCGCCGAATTGCTACTCCCGAAATCCTCATCTTGTCCCTCCTTCACCCCAGTGAGCCGCAACTCTCACCTTGCCACCATCCTTCAACCTCTCCTTCCCTAAGGTCACCACCTTCTCCCCTTCCCGCAAACCAGAGGTAATTTCCACCAACTCATCACCAATAAGACCAACCGCCACTTCTTTCAAGTGGGCGACCTCATCCTCTACAACAAAGACCTTATTTTTCTCCTCAAAGAAGATGGCATTCCGTGGTAAAGCGAGGGCATTCTCCTTTTCCTCTAAGACCAGAACTATTTTAGCCGCCATCCCGGGAATTAATTTCTTATTTTTATTAGGGATGGTGATCTCAACGGTGGCGGTTCGGGAAATAGGGTCTAAAATGGGCGAGACATTACTCACCCAACCCTCAAAAGCCGTATCAGGATAAGCGCTAAGGGAAATCCGTGCCGGAGCCGATTTCTTGACAAATTTCAAATCCTGGTCGCTCAGCGGCGCCTTTATCTTCACCCTCTGGGAATAGTTGGCGACATTGGCGATGGGAGTCGTCGGCCCCACCTGTTGACCAACTTCCACATAAATTTTCCCCACCACCCCCGAAATGGGAGAAGGGACCGGACCTGGTTTGTAGTCCATACCTGGAATATCATTTAGGACGTAAACAATCGCCTCACCTTCTTTCACTTCCGAACCTTCCCTCTTTCTAATCTCGGTCACCCGACCGGTGATTTTGGAAAAGACCATAACCTGCTCCTCCCCGGAGATGGTGCCGAAGAGTTGTAAGGTCCGGGTTACCTTTCTTTTCTCAACCACCGTCACCGCGACGGTCGGAATAAATTCACCCCTCCCCACTTTTTCTCCCCTTTTACCACAAGAGAAAAGAAAAAGGAGAGAAAAGAGAAAAAGGATTTTTCCATTCTTTCCCATAAATCCCTCCTAAAATTCACCAATTGCCCTTTTCAATTTTGCCTTAATAATTTGGTAGTTAGCCAGAGATTGCCAGTAAGCGATTTCACTTTGGGAGAGGCTGAGGGAAGAATCCAAATAATCCAGATTGGTCACAAAACCACTTTCGTATCCCTTTTCCGCCAGAGAGAGTGCTTCTCTTGCCACTTGGAGATTCTTCTCTTGGGCAATGATATTCTCCCTTTCTTGGTTAAGGGCATTAACGAAAGACAAGACTTCTAATTTTATCCCCTCTTCAGCCAATTTCAGAGCCAATTGGGCCTGCCTTTCCTTTGCCTGCGCCTGTTTTATCTTATTAAGGTTAGAAAACCCGGTAAATAAGGGAAGGGTGAAGCCCAAGGTGAGATTCCAATCACTTCCCCAGCGCTTCTCAAAACCGACTGGGTTTTTGTAATCGTAATTAAGTTGACCAAAAAAAGTTGGCAGGTTAGCGGTGAGGGCAATTCTTTTGGTCAATTGGACAATCTTTATCGCCTCCCGCAATTGGGAGAGCTCTGGCCTTTTCACCAAAGCGGTTTGGATCGCCTCTTCTGCGCTCAAAGACCAATCCTCCCGCTCTAATTCGGCGGCGAGAACGACTGGGGTATTGATATCTAAGCCGAGGGTGGAGCAGAGAGAAGCTAAAGCCATCTGGGCATTATTTCTCATCCGGGCAACCTGAACCGCTACCTCCGCCAATTTCACCTCGGTCTTTAATAAATCAAGCCGGTTGGCTAAACCTCTTTCGTAGAGCATCTTTACCCGGCTTAAATGTCTCTCGAGTTGTTCCTGAGATTTTAATAATAAATCAACCATCTTTTGCGCCAAAAATGCCTGATAGAAACCCTCCACCACCGCCACCTTCACCTGTCCTTCCACCACCTTCAAACCTTCCTTTTCCAGATTGAGGGAGAGTCCGGCAATCCGATAGGCGTACCAAACTTTCCCCCAGGTGAAGAGAGTCTGTTGCACTGTCCCCCTTAAAAGATAATTGTTCCGAGCACCCAATTCTAAAGCCAGGGTATCTACTCCGACAATTAGAGGAATGGGCGGCGTGAAACCAATTGTCTCTCCGGTTAAAGGATCCACTACCGGCAGGGGTAAATTTTCGTAGCGGGGAGCAACGAGATTAAACTTATTTATCCGGTCGGTTCGGTAGAAGGTTCCCGAAAGATTAATCTGCGGCAAGAAAGAAGAGAAGGTAATCCCTTTCTGGTAAACCATCTCTTCAATCTTTGCCTTCGTTTGACTGATGAGCCGGTTATTCTGGAGGGCGAGTGCTATTGACTTCTCCAAGGTGAGGAGAAGGGTATCAGCAGTTAATAACCGAAAGCCAAAAAGGTAAAGGAAAAGAAACCAAGAGTTCGCTCTCCGCTCTCTCTTCATCTTTCCACTCCCTTAAAAAATATCTCCTTGATAAATTTTTCTTTTCCCCGCAAACCCTTTGTGAATGCCTGGTAGAGAAGACCGACATGGAGCAAATGGAGGAAGGTGAGGGAGGCAATTTCCGGATCGAGGGGGCGGAATTCCTCTTCCCTTATCCCTTCCTGAATAATTTTAGCCACCAGCCGGACCATCTTCCGGACCCGGGGAAAGATTTCCTTCCTCGTTCTCTTAATCACCTTATCAGCGATATTAATGTTTTCCACGGTGAAGAAAGAGGGGAGTCCTTCACTTTGGGCAAAGCGGCCGAGCCAATCGTCAAAAATCTGGGTTAACTTCTCTTTTGCCGAGTAATTACTTTTAATCACCTTTTCTAAAAAAGAGATACCTTCATCAATCTTTTGGGCGAAAAGAGCCAAGTAGATACTCTCCTTATCCGAAAAATAGAGATAGACCGTACCCTTAGCCACTTTAGCCGCCCGGGCGATATCCTCAACCCGGGTGGGGAAGAAACCTTTCTTTAAGAAGATTCCTTCCGCTGCCTTTAAGATTAAGTCTCTTTTTGACTGACTGGTCAGTTTCATAAGAAGATGATAATAAAAATTTGGGAAAAGTCAACTATAATCCGAAAAGGTCTGGTTAGTTTTTGTATTCTTTATCGCATTGGGTTAAACTTGTGGTTGAATTTTGGTATGAGAATTTGGGAACGGTTGAGATATTTTTGATTGGGATTAGTTGGAGAAATTCCCATAGTATTTCCATTTCTATCAGTCTTGATTAAATAGACATCATACCCACCGGCACCAAAAGAATAAGTCTCACCAGTAATGATATAGCCACCATCAGAAGTCTGCTGAACGGAAGTTCCCCAATCTTCATCTGAGCCACCAAATGTCTTATACCACTGTAAATTGCCACTTCCATCAGTCTTGATTAAATAGACATCACAACTACCAGCACCAAAAGAATAAGTCCCACCAGCAATGATATAGCCACCATCAGAGGTCTGCTGAACAGAAGTTCCCCAATCATAATCTGAGCCACCAAATGTCTTATACCATTGTAAATTGCCATTTCCATCAGTCTTGATTAAATAGACATCACAACTACCGACACCAAAAGAAT
>JBDRVQ010000030.1 GCA_039801905.1 candidate division WOR-3 bacterium
TACCTCTCCTTTTTAGCGACCGTAACCGCGGTCAGCCCGTTCTTAGGACTTTTGGGTACAGTTTGGGGAATTACCCAATCGTTTTTTAATATCCGGGGACTACCGGTGATTAATCTGACGATTATCGCCCCGGGAATTTCTGATGCCTTGATCACTACGATTGCCGGACTTTTAGTGGCAGTTCCCGCCTTGGTCGCTTATAATTATATCCTCTCTTTGATCCGGACGGCAGTTTCCGATTTAGAAGATTTCTCCCAGGAGTTGATTAACTCTTTCCGAAGAGAGGTTATAATTGGATGAGAAGGAAAAATTCTTTTCGGGAGAAGTTTCTTTTCGGCATAAACATCACCTCTCTGGCGGATATCTCAATCACCTTGATGATTATCTTTTTGATTGCCGGGATTACCGCCACCCTTTCCCAAAGTGGCTTGGATATCAAATTGCCGAGTAGTTCCTATGTGAAGGATATGACAAAAGAAGGGGTGACGATAACTATAAAAAAGAGTGGCGAGATTTACATTGAAGAGACCCAAGTGACGGAGAGGAATTTCCCAACGGTTTTGCAAAACTTCCTCTCCCGCAAAGAGGCAACAAGTTGTTTCTTAAAGGCAGAGCCCGAAGTTCCTTATGGTAAAATTATATTTGTCTTAGGAAAAGTTAAAGAAGTTGGGGTAAAAGAGGTTGGGCTTTTAGCAACTTATAAAAGGGAATGAGGGAGAATTTATTATTCTCTTTTCTGCTTCATCTCCTTCTTCTCTCCCCTTTCCTTTTCACCCAGGCGAAAAAGACAATTGAATACCCAACAGTATTAACAGTGAACCTCCTCCCGAAGATAGAAACACCCCAGACCGGAGAGAGGGAAGGGATTGAGATGGTGAAAGAGGTGAAGAAGGTGGAAGCGAAAGAGGAGAAGAAGGTGGAGAAGAAGGAGGCAAAAAGAGAAGAGAAGAAGTTTGTCTATCAGGGTTTGGGGATTACGACCGAAGGGGGAAGGTATCCTTCTTATTACTTGGAGGCGATTATCTCTAAGATTGGGGAGAATTGGTTTAATCCTTATGAGGGACAGAATATCTTATTAAAGACCACAGTCTTCTTTATCGTGAAAAAGGATGGTGAGATTTTCGGTGCGAAGATTGAAAAAAGTTCCGGCAGGGAAGACTATGATAACTATTGCCTGCGGGCAGTCCTTTTGACAAAGAGGTTACCGCCAATCCCCGATGAGATGAGGGTTGAGGAGTTGAAGATTCATTTGGAGTTTGAACATAAATGAACACCAGAAATATTGACATAATAAAAGAAAATACTTAGGATTAAAATGGTTTAATTTAGAATGGAGATAAATATGGGAGAAAAATTGATTCCTTTTCCCAGAGGTTCCAAATGGGGCTATGTTGACAAGGAAGGGAAGGTCGTCATAAATCCCCAATTTGATTATGCTTATCCTTTTTCTGAAGGTTTGGCGGGGGTAAATATTGGTGGCCGCCAATTTGGTCATCCTGGTGGTATCCTTATTAAAGGTAGAGACAAACTTGGTATAAATCTCCCATTTTTTGATTTTCCTCGGGGAATCTACCGGGAAGGGGGAATATTGTTTGGCAAATGGGGCTATATCAACAAGGAAGGCAAATTTGTTATAAATCCCCAATTTGATTATGCTTATCCTTTTTCCGAAGGCCTAGCAGTTGTACAAGATGGTGGCCTATGGGGTCATATCAACAAGGAAGGGCAAAATTTTAAAATAAAATTTGATTGATTTTTATATTCTATGTTCGTAATGCCTTTATCTTAGCCAAAATCTTCTTCCGATCTAAGCCTGAACGATCTATAGACCGTTCAGGAACATTATAGCCAAGTGAAATTCTTACTTGACAAAAAACTTTTCTTTCTTAAACTTAATGATGATTGATTGGGAGGTCTTTATGAAAAGGTTTCTTGCCTTAATTCTCTTTTTGCCTTTATTCTTTTTTGCTTCCTTTCGGGAGATTCCTCAAGAATTTAACCTTCTCTACGATAAGGATGGTGATAAGATCTTTGAGAACTTAAACTACCTCTTAAAGATGGAGGAAGAGATTCCGGTCATTGTTTTATTGAAAGAGGCACCATCCGATGCCCTCGTTTCCCAATTGGAAGAGAAAATAGGGAGTTTTTTCTTAAAATATCGGTATCAGATAATTCCGGGTTTTGCCGCTTTATTAAAGAGGGAACAGATTTTGAGATTGGCTCAGGAGGAGATTGTTTCCCATATTGAGTATGACAGTCCGGTTTATGCCTTTTTGGGCACCGCCTCTTCCTGGTTCGGGGTGACAAAAGCGAGGACGGACTTTGGGGTTGACGGTGACCGGGATGGTAATCCCAATTCTTATTCCAAAAATGACATTGTCCTCACAATTCTTGATACCGGGATTGATATTGCCCATTACGATTTGGATGGGGGAAAGGTGATTGGCTGGAAGGATTTTATTAACGGCAAGACTACCCCTTATGATGATAATGGTCACGGTACCCATTGCGCCTCAATCGCTGCGGGTGAAGGTCAGGCGAATGCTACCTATAAAGGTGTGGCTTATCGGGCGGCATTGGTCGGGGTGAAGGTTCTCAATTCTTCGGGTAGCGGCTCTTCTTCCACAATTATCGCCGGGATTGACTGGGTGGTCCAGAATAAGGCAACTTACAACATAAAGGTTCTCTCAATCAGTTTAGGCACTTCGGGCAGTTCCAATGGTCAGGATGCCTTATCTTTGGCTTGCAATAATGCGGTTGATAATGGGATCACAGTGGTTGTCGCCGCTGGAAACTCTGGTCCGGCGAAATATACGATTGGCTCACCCGCGGCTGCGGAGAAGGTGATCACGGTTGGGGCGATGGCGGATTGCGGCGAAAAGGGTTTCTATCTGGCAAATTTTTCCAGTCGGGGACCAACCGCGGATGGCCGGATAAAACCAGATATTTGCGCTCCCGGTGTCAATATCACCGCGGCGAAGAAGGGAACGAAAAATCAGTATGTCACTTATAGTGGGACAAGTATGGCAACTCCCTTTATCGCCGGAACCTGTGCCCTAATGTTAGATGCCAACCCCAGTTTGACCCCGAGCCAGATAAAGAGCATTCTCACCGGCACCACTCAGGATTGGGGTCCGGCTAATAAAGATATTGACTATGGCTCCGGTCGGGCGCAGTGCTATGAGGCGATTAAGAGTGCGGGTGGTTATACCGGAACTGGTCCTACTGTTCCACCCCATGTTTATGCTTCAGAATACCTTGGTGCCAGTGGGAGAACTGATATCTGGCAGGTTAATGTCAATTCTACTTCCTATCCCATCGCCATAACTTTGATTATGCCCAACTGGTCTTCCAGTTCCAGTCCGGATTTTGATTTATACCTTTACAACCCTTCGGGTTCCCGTGTCGCTTATTCTACTGGGACAAGCCGTCAGGAATACATCGCTTACACGCCAACAACCACCGGTAATTATAAAATCTATGTCAAATCCTATACCGGTTCGGGTAATTACTTCTTTGACTTAAGTTGTGCCAATGCCACTTCCCTCACCCTGATTCAGGACCAGGATATGCTTTCCGGAAATCCCAATGAGATGGCTTTTGAAGAGAAATCAGGGACCTTCTTTAAGGTTAACGGCATTCAGAAAGGGAAGATTTCTTTTGCCTTTAATCTCTTAAAAGATGAGAAGTTTACCCTTGCCCTTTATGACGGCACTGGTAGATTACTAAAAGAAGTTTCCCAATTCGGCAAGAAAGGGATAAATAAGGTAGAGGTAGGTTCTCTGGTACTCGGAAACGGTATTTATTTCTACCGCTTTGTTACCGAAGGTAATTCCCTTACCGGAAAACTGAATCTCTTGCGATAGAGAAAGAAGAACTAAGCCCCACCTCAATTTAGGGTGGGGCTTTTTGTTTTTAGGTTTTTAGGATTAAAGTGAGAATAATTTCAATGATGATACCATAGACAATACCGGTAGCAAGAAACCAGAAGCCACCAAAGGGGGAGAGGTTATAAAAGACGGGATAAGCAGGTAGGCTATAAATTAAGCCCAAGAGGGCACCATTAAAGAACCAGCCGATAGCAAGACCACTGGCACCAATCCCAAAACCCATTACCGCTCGGGAGAGAATGACGAAGTAGGTGAAGAATTGGGGAATACCCATCGGGGTTTTAATTAACTTTATAGTCAAGACACCAAAAAGGATGCCTAAGATTGTGCCGAAGGCAACTCTGGTTGCTCTGGGCATTTTAGTCTCCGTAACCCTTTGGATGTTCTCGATACCAGTCCCAGGCGGTTTTAATGATGGTCTCCAAATCGGACATTCGGGTTTGCCAGTTCAATTCTTTTTTAATCTTTTCCGCGGAGGCGATAAGAATTGGGATATCACCAATCCGGCGCGGTGCGATTTCATAAGGGATTTGCCGACCGGTCACTTCTTGGCACTTCTCTAAGACCTCTTTCACGGTAAACCCTTTTTCGCTCCCCAAATTATAAACTTTATTCTCTTTCTCTATCGCCTTCATCGCTAAGATGTGGGCGCGGGCTAAATCATAGACATGGATATAATCCCGGATGCAGGTACCGTCTTTGGTTTCGTAATCGTCACCAAAAATCTTAAACCTTCTCTTTTTCCCCAAAGCGGTCTTTAAGATTAAGGGGATTAAGTGGGTCTCGGGGCGATGGTCTTCACCCAAATCTTGATAGGCACCACCGGCGTTGAAGTATCTTAAAGAGGCATATCTTATACCACACCACCGACTATAACCGGCGAGAATCTCTTCCAAGAGTCTTTTTGATTCACCATAGGGACTGATCGGTTTCATTGGGCAATCTTCGGTTAAGGGAATTTTTTCGGGAATACCGTAGACCGCGGCGGAAGAGGAGAGGATAATCTTTTGACAACCAACGGAAAGCATCGCTTCTAAGAGATTAAAGATAGTTTCGGTATTATTCTTTAAGAATTGGTAGGGTTTCCGGAAGGAGAATTCGTTCTCAATGAAGGAGGCAAAATGGAAGACGATCTCAAACTTATATTTCTGAAAGACCTTTAAGAGTTTCTCTTTATTGAAAAGGTCGCCTTTAATGAAAAGGGCACCTTTCGGGATTGCCTTTCGGTGTCCTCGGATTAAGTTATCATAGACGAAGACTTCGTGATTCTCTTCCAAGAGGAGTTTCGTTACAACCGAACCGATATAGCCCGCACCGCCCGCAATAAAAATTCTCACCCCAGATTATAGAGAAAGAAGGAGTTTTTTCAAGAAGGGGAGGTTTTATACCCAACCCCTTAACTTCATCGCTTCGGCGACCCGGTTCACCGCTACGAGATAGGCGGCGGTTCTCATATCAACCTTTTTCGCTTCGTACATCTTAACTACATCCCAGAAGGCTTTGGTCATCTTCTCATCCAACCTCTTATGGACGGTTTCTAATGACCAGTAATCACCAGTAATATTCTGTACCCACTCAAAATAGGAGACAGTAACCCCACCGGCATTACAGAGAAAATCGGGGATGACAAAAATTTGATTTCTATGGAGGACATCATCCGCTTCTGGGGTGGTTGGACCGTTAGCCGCTTCGGCGATAATTTTTGCCTTAATCCTTGCCGCATTCTTTTCGGTAATCACATTTTCTAAGGCAGCGGGCCAGAGGACATCAACTTTCAGTTCCAAAATTTCTTCATTGGTGATTTTGCTCGTACCGGGAAAGCCAACCACACTCCCGGTCTTTTTCTTGTGTTCCAAAAGGGCAATCGGGTCAAGTCCTTTTTCGGAATAGACACCACCCTTGGAATCGGAGACTGCTACGATTTTTGCTCCGAAGTATTCCTTAGCGAGATAGGCGGCATAATAACCGGCATTGCCGTAACCTTGAATCGCCATCCTTGCCTCTTTTAGGTCAAGCTTTAAGTATTTAGCGGCTTCCCGGACGGTGAAGATACCACCCCGGGCGGTAGCATCATTCCGACCTAAGGAACCACCGAGGGGGATTGGTTTACCGGTTATCACCCCAAAGGCGTTGTAGCGAACGATGTTAGAGAATTCATCCATCATCCAGGCCATTATCTGGGGGTCGGTATAGACATCAGGAGCAGGGATGTCCTTCTCCGGTCCGATAAAGTCCCCTAAGGCTCGGATATACCCCCTGGCTAATCGCTCCTTTTCTCCATCACTCATTCCCTTTGGGTCACAGACCACCCCTCCTTTTCCTCCTCCATAAGGCAAATCAAGGAGGGATGTCTTCCAGGTCATCCAGGCGGCTAATGCCCGAACGGTATCAATCGTCTCTTCGGGATGGAATCTTATCCCACCCTTGCAGGGACCCCGGGCATCATTATATTGTACCCGAAAGCCCTTAAATATCTTTATCTCTCCGGAGTCCATCCGGACCGGAAAGGTGACAATCATCTCCCGCATCGGTTCCCGAAGTAAGGAATGGGTGGCGGAATCAAGATTTAAGATTTTCGCTGCCCGGTCTAATTGCGCCTGAGCGATTTTGAATGGGTTTAATTCCGGTGCTTCTTTTACCGCCACCGGTTTTTTCCTTTCTACTTCCTTTTTTGACTTCCTTTTCATAACTCCTCCTAAATTTTTAATCATAAAATCTATAATAACATAAAAACTGGTCATTTGTCAACTACTTTTTTAGCCAGTTTTCAATCCCTTCTTCTTTCTTTAAGGTCTTAAGGTATTTCTGCCGCTCTTGGGCAAGAAGGTGGTAATAATCCAGTATCACCCTCTCCCTTTCCTCAAGCCTCTTTTTTGGTAAACGATAGGTCAATTGCCGATAGGCAAAAGGATAGTAAACGGTATCATCTCTAATCTCAAAAAGAATCCCATAGGGAATTACTTTCTTCCCTTTTAGGATAAAAGGGAGGTCATGGTCAAAGGAAGGGAGGAAGAGGAAGAAGTGTCGCCGCTTAGGACTTTTTTCCAAAAAACTTCTGATTAGCCGGATGAAGGCTTCCTGAATTCCTAAGTTATCTTTCAAGTTTCCGTATTCAAATTGGTGAAGGTAAGGAAGGAAATCGGCAAGTTCTCTTTCCGACTTTTTTAAGAGTTCGGGATAGACTTTCTTTAAGTAATCATAATACCAAGAGCGACGCAATAGTTCTTTGTCAATAATTATTAGGTCCTTTCTTTCGCCTTTTATATGTTGGAGATATAAGGAAGGGGCATAGAAGTCCCACCAGTTGGTGAGAATTATTGAACTATCCGGGGCGGAAATGAAAGCATTGCGGGCAAAATCTAAGGCGAGGTAATAATCTCTTTTATTGGCATTTGAGAAGTTAAGGATGATGGGCAAGGGAAGAAGAAGGAGATATGCCCGAGAAAGAAGTTTTATCTTTTTGGCTAACCCTTTTAGGGTAAAACTTAAAAAATAAAGGAGGGAGATGAAGGTTAAAAGGTAATAGGGTTGGATGTCGGGAATGCTATAGTTTATAGCATAAAAGAAAGAGAGAAGGGCAAGGAGGAAGAAGAGGGGGGTGAATCTTTTCTCTTGCCGGAAGGCAAAGAAAATACCGAAAAGGGATAAAGGAAGGAAGAGAAAGAGGGTATTCCGAAGAAGGAGAGATATCCCTTGCTTAAAGTTCTGAAAGATTTCCGAGAAAGAGGCGGAAAACATCCAGACTCGGTATTGTTTACCCGTAATATGCCAAAAGAAACGGGTTAAGTCTTTGGGATTGCCCCAGTTGAAAAGAGGGGAGAGGGAAGAGCGGATCGGTAGAAAGAGATAAAGGGAGAGACCAAGAAGAAAGAGGAGAGGATAAAGGGGGGAGATTTTTTCTCGCTTTTGAAAGAAGAAGAGGAGAAAGGAAAAGAAGAGGCTTATTATCATCATATGGTTGGTGAAGGCAAGACCAAGGAGGAAAGCGATAAGAAGGGGTATATTTCTCTTTTCCCAATTGGTAAGGAGAAAGAGAATCAAAGTGGCAAAGAGGGCGGTTAGCGAATAGACTTCCGCCTCATTACTTATTGACCAGATAAGATCAGAGAAGGCATAGAGAAAGGAGAGAGAAAGGGCAATTGTCAGTTCTTTTTGGAGAGACAAGAGAAAGAGAAAGAAGAAGAAGACCGAGAAGGAAGAGAAGAGGGCAGAGAGGAAGTTTACCTTTTTCGCTAAATCAATAATTGGAAAGAAGGCAGAGAGACGTAAAAAAAGGGTGTAAAGGGGATAACCGGTGGGATGGATGATATTTAGGTATTGGGCGGCGGTGATAAACTCACCGGAATCAATGAGGCTAACAGTTGGAGAGAGGGTTAAAGTGTAAAAGAAAAGGGGAAGAAGAAAAGTTAGGAGAGTTAAAGCCTTAATTCCTTTAATTTATTTTGCTAACTAAAAATTACTTCCTTCCTCCGTCTCTTCTTTATCTTTATTCCATTCACAACCGGGGATTGGACATTTCAAATCAGGAAATTCCGGTGGCGGTTCCGGGTGTTGGGAGGAGTGAGAGTTCCATTTGTGTTTATGCCATTCCCGACAATAGAGATAGAAAGCCTCTTTCGGATTCTGGGCGTATTCAAACCAGAAGTAGGAGTAGTTATTATCCAAACCCCGGATATTGGTGCAGGTCTTTCTAATCGCTTCTTTTAAGTCCTTATCCGACCAACCAACTTCCAAAACTCTTTCTCCATCATTTGAGCATAAGAATACCCCAGGAAGTTTTTCTTGTAAGTAATGGTCAAGCCATTCAACACGATAGGGTCCCTTCATAGGTGCTCCTTTTCTGGCTTTTACCAAAAGAGATAGGGGTAAGTTTGTTTCTTTCGGCATTTGCCGTTTTCATATTAACTTTTATTATAGTTATCTTTTAAGAAAGGTCAAGGGATTTTTCATTAAACTTTTGCCTAAGAATTTGGGAGAGGGGATGGGGAGAGGAAGGGGACAAGCGACGGCTAGGAAAATGGGTGGAGGGACGGGCAGAGGGAGAGAAAAGAAAACCAGGAGAGGAATTGGAAGAGAAAGGGGGGAAGGAATTGGGGGGAAAAGTGGGGAAGAGAGGCAGGGAGTGATTAGGGAAGGAACTGGAAAAAGAACTGGTCTTTTTTACCCCCCAGGGATGCCGTAGGGGGAACTGACCCCTATCCTTTTGGTAAAATGTCTTTAAGTCTTTGAAAATGAAAAACTTAAAGCAATTTTTTCCTTGATAAAAAGTTATCTCATCAGATAATTTTTTGGCAGCGCTTAAACCCGATATTTCTCTTGACAAATTGAAAATTTTATCTTAGTATTCAAGGACTGCTTTGGGAAAAATGGATAGAAAGGAATTAGGCGAAATGCTGAGGAGGTGATGATGATAGTTTTGGCGGTGATTATCGGTGCCTTAGCAATGTCAGTTCTGAGTTCCATTCCGATATTAGGACCAATCATTGCTGGTTTTATCGCCGGTGTAATTGCGGGTGGAATAGGAAGAGGCATGGTGGCTGGATTTTTGAGCGGAACAATCGGCGGTATATTTGCCGGAGTCATTCTCACAAGTATGGGCGGTTTATTAGGAAATATTTTTGGTGGTTCCCCAGGTGCGGCTTTAGGAGGAATTTTGGGTGCGGTGCTTGGCGGAGGTGTCTTTATCTCTACCCTCTACTTTGGGTTTCTGGGACTGGTAGGGGGAGTTTTTGGCGGTCTTCTGAGACCGCGAAGAAAATGACATTAGTTTGGAGGGCATTCATTATTGCCGCAGGATTGCCTATAGGCGTTGCAATAACAACTACTTTGGTGAATAAAGCCAGAAGGGGTGCTTAGCTAATATAGTTAGGAATTAAAGATTGGATTGACAAACAATGGAAAAAGTGTATACTACAAAGGAAAGAAATGGGATGAAGCAAAATATTGGGCAACTTCCGATAGCCCACCGTAAAAGGTTTATGCCTTATAGCATTTGCCCAAATCCCCTGCTCTCACTCAGGGTGGCTTTTATGCTGGAAAGGTTATATGAAATTTGGCTTGACGGATTAACGAAGGATTTAAAAACTGATGATGGATACTACAATAAAAAGTAGAAGAAATATGTTATATGGCAAGTTTGCCCTTCGGGCTCACATAGATTCCGCCTTCGGCAGAACTTCTTTTATGCTGGGTTTGCTATACGCCATGCCAAGCTATAATAAGATGAAACAAGGAGAGAAAAAGGATGTTTAGTTGGAAATCTGCAATGGAATTGGTCGAGAAACTTGTAAATTTAAAGGTGGGAGACACATTTTCCGTAGTTGAGTGCGATGTCATAAAAGAAGAAGTATTAGCGAAGTATTTTCACTCTATCAAAGACAGAACAAGTGAAACGATCGATATTTTGCCAAATATACCAGTGTTTGATGTACTTGGTCAGTATGATCCCGACAAAAGGCAGATTACCATTTATACTAACATGATTAGAAGGGTAGTAGAGAGGGTAAGCGATGATAACATAGATTTTGATACTTTAACTGATGTAGTGCTATTTCATGAGATTAGCCATTTAATTACACACATCGGTAAAGATGAGAAAGGTAGGATTTGGGATAAATTCAAAGACGCTTCCAATGACGATAAGGAGATATTTGCTCAACTCTATCCCTATATTTTATTCAGCAATTTTGGTGCATTTTCAAAGCATCTATATACCTTCGTTGAACTATGTAAATATCAGAATAAAAGATACAATCTGTGGATAATGATGAAGGATTTAACAATTACTGAAATCAACAAAGCATTGTCTAATTGTCGCCAAAATCGAATACCTTTTCCAGAATTCTTTATAGAGATAACTCGTTCTGGTGGCATACCTTTAGTAGCCGAAGTAGCCTCTTCCTATCGCATCCATGCTGATGGCTCCTGCTATATTTTGAGATTAAACTTGAATAAAATGCCTCTCGAAAAACCCGAAGATGCAAAAGGTAATCGTATTTTGAAACTTGTGACAGAATACCCTTCAAAAATACCATCTGAAAAACTTATAAAGGCGAAAAGGTTATTACCAGAGATTGAAAAGTATGTGGGAAGCACAAATAAAGAAGATTTTTATAAATTATGTGCTTTATTTAAGATAATGGAAGTACTTACAGATTTTGACGATGGAATAACTGAAAAAGATCCATATCCTATAAAAGTTGGTCCTGAAAACATACGTGCTCTATATGATTGCTCTTTGCAACTTTTACATATACCTGTACCTCGCAAGATATTTGGACCGCTATGGGTTATGGATGCTGTAGAAACTACAATCACAATATTCTGGTGTGGAAAGCTATGGGGAACTTGGACAGCAATAAATGATGATTGGAATGATTATAAAGAATTGTTTGATCGATTGATAAAAATTATTAATGTATGCCTAAAAGAAGCAAAGGGTTAGATAAAATCGGACCTGAGGCGGCAAAAGTATTGGCAAATCCAAGATTTATAGTTATAATTTCTAATGTTTGGAAAATTAGTTGGGGAAATCCTGAAAAGGTTAAGAAAGGAGAAGGGTTTAACCCAGAAGGAGATTGCGAAAAGTATTAACTGGTCGGTAATTACTATCCACAGATTGGAGAGGGGGAAGTTGAAAGAGATTCCCCTTTCGCTTATTCTTGCCTATTTGCGTTCTCTGGGGATTCCTTATGCCAAGTTCTTTTCCGAGTTAGAAGATAAGGAGATTAAAAGGGAGGTGAAGAGGTTAATTGGGAAAAGGGAAATTTCGCAGAAGGGGGTAAAGAGTGCGATAAGGTATACTACGGGGATAAGGTTTCCGACAAAACCGCTAGTCAATTTTCCGGAATATGCCCGAAGGCAGATTAATGACTTCCTCTCTCTTAAAGGGATAAAGGAGACAAAGAAGTATCTCCAATTCGCTGAGGAATATTTCCGTGCCCTCTTTACAGGAGAGCCACCCCTGGAAGAGATTAGTGAGAGATATGAAAAGGAAGGTCTTGATCCATTGCGGCTGTGGAAGGTGAAGAAGATAGTGATTGCCGCGGAGAAGAGGGAAAGGAAAAGGAAGGTAAAACCTGAGCCCTTAAAGAAGCAGAGGGAGATGAGTAAGAGGCAGATAAGGTATTTGGAATTTTCCGAAAGGGTAAGGGAGAGGGTGAAGAGGGTAATCTTTCAGACGAAAGGCGCAACCGCTACCCATTTGAAGATTCATTTGGGGATGATTCCTTCGGCTTATCGGCTAATGAAGGAGGCAGAGGGAAAGCCTTCCCGGGCGGCAATAGAAAATTGGGTTGAAAAGAAGGTAAAGGAATTGGGGGAGAGGAGGATTTTGGAGCCGATGTTAGAGATTGTGAAGGAGGAATACAATCGGTTTTTTCCTAAGGGTTGCTAAACCATTAAGATTATCTTTGTTGAAAACGGGATGGTTGACAATTTTGGTTTTAATATTATCTTTAATTGATGCTTGGATTCTTTAAGGATATTAAGGAAAGGTTTATCAATGACATCGCCATTGACTTGGGGACCTCTTCCACCTTAATCTATGTCCGGGAGAAGGGGATTGTCCTGAGGGAGCCTTCAATTGTGGCGATTGAGGAGAAGAATCACACACCAGTAGCGGTTGGTCTGGAAGCAAAGAAGATGCTCGGCCGCACCCCGGAGGGGATGAAGGCGGTCCGGCCGATGAAGGATGGGGTGATTGCCGACTTCGGTCTGGTAGAGGTGATGCTGCGTTATTTCATTGAGCGGGTACAGAAAAAACGGATGTTCGTCAGACCCCGGGTGGTGATCTGTGTCCCCTCAGGGATTACCGAAGTGGAGAAGAGGGCGGTTAGGGATTCGGTGGAGGCTTGCGGGGCGAGGGAGATTTATTTGGTCTCGGAACCCATCGCCGCCGCTTTGGGCGTCAATTTACCAGTGGAAGAGCCGACCGGCAGTATGATAATTGATATCGGTGGTGGGACAACCGAGATCGCGGTCGTTGCCTTATCGGGAATTGTCAATTCCACTTCGGTTCGGGTTGCCGGTGATGAGATGGATGAGGCGATTATCAATTATGTGAAGAAGAATTATAATTTAATCATTGGCGAACAGACCGCGGAGATGGTGAAGATAAAGATTGGCTCCGCTTATGCCACCGGGGAGGATGAGCAGTGTGAGGTGAAAGGGAGGGATTTGGTCTCCGGTATTCCCAAGACGATTAAGGTCACTTCTTCTAAGATTCGGGAAGCCTTAGAAGAGCCCATCAGTCTCATCATTGATGCGATAAGGCAGGCATTAGAGCGTACCCCACCGGAATTGGCTGCGGATATTGTGGACCGGGGGATTTATATGGCGGGCGGTGGTTCTCTCTTGCGGGGACTTGACCTTTTGATTAACGAGGAGACCGGCCTGGCAATTCATGTGGCACCCAATCCGATTGACTGTGTCGTTTTAGGAGCGGGAAAAATCCTAGAAGATATCAAGAGATATTCTAAACTATTTCTACCCGCAGGCGATTAGAAAGGCAAGGTAAATTTTCTTTTTATGTCTTTCCGAGAGCGCTTAAACCTCTCTTTAATCCCTTTTCTCTTCTCCCTCTTCTTTCTTCTCTTGCCAATAAATTTTAAGTTAGCCATCTCTTCGGCGGCGGAGAGTTTTTTCCTCTTTCCCGCCCGGTTTCTCAAAAGGGAACTTGACTACCTTCGGGATTTAAGGCGGGAGCGAGACGATCTGGCGCAGAGATTGATCGCCCTTAATCAGAGATTGGCAATGCCCAACGGTAGTTTTGAGAAAGCGGAAATTAATCTTTTGCGAGCGGAGATTGTCGGTCGGGACCATACCCTCCGTTCTTTTCTCATCATTGATAAAGGGAAGAGGGATGGGGTTAGGGAGGACCAGACCGCCTTAACTCCAGAAGGTTTGGTGGGGAGGGTCTTAAAGGCAGGAGAAAATTTTTCTCTAATTGAGACCTTTTACTCCCCCCATCTGCATATCTCGGTTGTTAATCAGAGGACGAAGGATGTGGGAATAGTGCGTCGGAAGGGAAGGGGTTGGCAGGATTCCTTTTTGGCACTTGACTATTTCTCACCCGGTGCCGATGTCTTGGTGGGCGATACCCTTTTCACCTCCGGTCAGGGTGGAATTTTTCCTAAGGGGATTAAAGTTGGGTATGTGAAAAGTATTACGCCGACCCGAGAGATCTTTTTAGAAATTGTCGTTGTCCCGGTAGTTTCCCTCTTAAAGATTGATGGTCTTTACCTCCTATCTCGGGAGGAGAAGAAGGAGAGGGTAGAGGAGAAGAGGGAGATGGAAAAGTTATTAAGGGAGTTGGAGTTGAAAATTCCGGAATTCTTTCGCCTGCGATGAGGGTAATTACTGAGAAGAGGAAAGGGGAGAAGGTAATCCAAGGGCTCTTCTCTTTTCTCTTGCTCTATATCTTATGGACGGTGGAGACGGTCTTTCCTTTCTGGTTTCCGGAACTTTCCCTTATCTTTCTTGTGGTGGCTGCCCTCAGTTTTTCGCCCCCCCTCGCCACCTTTTTGGGTTTCTTTCTCGGTTTCCTCACCGACAATCTCTCGCCTACCCTTCTTGGTCGCTACGCTCTCCTTTTTAGCCTGATCGCTTTCCTTCTGAGTTATTTTAAGAGATACCTTATCTTCTCTTATCCTTATCTCTTCTCCTTAGTTCTCCTCTCCCTTCTTTTAAAGGGTTTGGTTGGTGGTTTCAATCTGCTGAAATTTTTTCTCACCCTTCTATCCGTGATCCCAACAATTAGTTTACTTCGGAAGTGGGGGAAAGGAATTTTTCTTAACCGATGATAAGAAAGATAAGGGTTGTTTTTTATACGGCTGTGGGATTTTCCCTTCTCTTTTTTATCCGGCTTTTTTACCTCCAGGTATTCGCCGGAGCGAAATATGCCCATCTTGCTCACTTCCAGAGTATCCGCCGGATAGTTTGGAAAGCACCCCGGGGGAGGATTTTTGACCAAAAGGGAAGGGTGGTGGCGGATGTGAAGCCTTCCTTCTCTCTTTCCCTCATTCCCCGGGAACTTGATTCCCTAACCGAGCGGAAGTTGGCGGAGGTGGTGAGTTGGGATAAGGAGTTAATCAATGAAAATCGGAACGCCTATTCCCCAATAGAGATTCTGGCTAACCTTTCTCAGGAAAAGGCGATTGAGTTGGAGGAGCGTCTAAGTGGTCTGCGGGGTGTGCGGTTGGAGGTGAGACCGATTCGGTATTATCCCTACCCCTTTCTCTTTCACGCCTTGGGGAGTGTCAATAAAATTACGAAAGAGGAGTGGGAGAGGGATAAGACCTATGAGAAGAGAGATTTTATCGGCCGGCAGGGAATTGAAAGGTGGTACGAGAAGATTTTGCGGGGTAAGGATGGGTTTCGTTTGGTGGAGGTTGATGCCCGGGGAAGGGAGATTGGTGATTTGCCGGAGGTAGAAGAGGTGGAGCCGGTCGCCGGTTGTGATTTATATCTCTCGTTGGATTTAGATCTATTATTTTTAGTTGATTCCCTTTTTGCCCCTTACAAGAGGGGGGCTTGTGTGGCGCTTGACCCAAGAAACGGGCGGGTTTTAATCCTTTATTCTAAACCCTATCTTGACCCTAATCTTTTCCTTTTCGCCTTTCCGCCGGAGGTCTGGGAGAGGATAAAGAATAATCCCGGGAAACCATTTTTCAACCGTGTGACCCAAGCCCAATTTCCCCCTGGTTCCACCTTTAAACCCTTAGTCGCCTTAGCGGGATTAGAGAACGGCCGGTTAAGAAGCAGCAGCAGATTCTTACCCTGTAATGGAGGATTTAAGTTTGGCAACCGATATTTTCGTTGTTGGACCGCCCACGGGAGTTTAGGATTAATTGATGCCATTGCCCAATCCTGTAATACTTATTTCTATCAGGTGGGATTGGCGATTGGTTTAGAAGAGATAATTAAAATGGCGGAAGATTTCAATTTTGGGAAAAAGACCGGGATTGACCTCCCCGGAGAAGAGAAGGGCATTCTCCCAACCCCTGCCTATTTGGATAGGAAATACCGGGGGAGATATCCCAAGGGGATAGTTTTAAATCTGGCGATTGGGCAGGGAGAAATTGCGGTGACACCAATTCAATTGGCACTTTTTTACTGCGCCATCGCCCAGAAAGGCAAGATCTATACACCCCATCTTGTGGATTCTATAAAATTTCCCTGCCGGGTTTATCACCCAACCTTTTTGGATTCTCTTTCCGACTTCCTCCCCGTGATTAGGGATAAGGATACGATTTATACTTATCTACCTGAGGCACGGGAAGTTAGGCTTTCCTTAGAAAATCTTCGTCTGATTGATTCCGCCTTGCAATTCGTTGTGGAGCGGGGAACGGGTCGGAGGGCTTTTCTGCCGGAGGTTAAGGTTTGCGGCAAGACGGGAACTGCAGAAAATCCATTTGGCGCCGACCACGCCTGGTTTGTGGGCTATGCCCCAAAAGAGAACCCAACGATTGTCCTCTGTGTCTTAGTGGAGAACGTGGGGAAAGGTGGTGTCCATGCGGTACCTATCGCCTCGCGGATTTTTCGTCGCTACTTCCACTTAGAAGAAAACGGGACAGTTTCTCCGATGGCAAAAGGCGAATAGCGTTTATGAAAAGGGTAAAATTTAGGACGGTTTTAATCCCCGCAATAGTTTTGACCGGGATCGGTCTCTCCTCCATTTACAGTGCTGGGGGTTGGGTTTATTTTATCCGGCAATTACTTTGGTTTCTCCTCTCCCTTCTCTTCTTCTACCTTGCCTACCGGGCGGAAAAGCGGATTTTAATCACCTTTTCCCCATTTCTCTACTTTTTAGCAATCTTCTTCCTCCTTTCGGTTTTGGTTCTAAATCACGGACCGGTGAAACGGTGGTTAAATTTTGGTCCGGTGAGTATCCAACCGGCGGAGTTTGCCAAAGTCTTCGCCATCCTCTTTCTGGCAAGGATTCTTGCTCAGAAGAAAAAGTTCTCTTTTTCTCTTTCTTCCTTAGCCCTTCCCTCTCTTTTAATTTTCCTACCGGCTTTTCTCATTTTCCTCCAGCCGGATTTGGGTTCCGCCCTCTCCTTCCTGGCAATTTTCGCTTTCCTTTTATATTTTAAGGGACTGAGGGGTTATGAGATTGTCTTATTATTTTCCCCCCTTTTTTCTTGCCTTTTTGGTTTATCATTAACGAGTTGGGTGATTTATTTTTTTGCCCTCGCCCTTTTCCTTTATTTTAAGGCATCCATCACCCAATTTCTTTCCGGTTTAGGAATAAATTCCTTTTTTGGACTTCTCACCCCGGTCCTATTTAATAATCTTAAAGATTACCAGAAGACCCGACTCCTCTCTTTTCTCTCTTCTTCTCTGGACTATAAAGGAACAGGTTGGAGTGCCTTTCAATCAAAGGTGGCAATTGGCTCCGGTCTTTTTTTTGGCAAGGGTTATCTGAAAGGGAAGATGGCGCGCTTAGAATTTATTCCCAACCGGCACACCGATTTCATCTTCACCACGATTGGCGAAGAGTTTGGCCTTTTGGGTGGGGCAATTTTGATTGGGATTTTTCTCTATTTCCTTTATAATCTTCTTCGTCTAATTCGGGGTTTACGGGATGAGACCGGTCAATTAGTTATCGCTGGAGGGGTTGGTCTTTTTTTCTATCACATTGTGGTCAATTTGGGTATGGTTTTAGGAATTCTACCAGTAACGGGTCTCACTTTACCTTTTATCTCCTATGGCGGTTCTTCCCTTTTAGCCAATTTCTTACTTTTGGGGCTTATGCTCAACTTTGCCCTCAAAGAGGATTAGGATGGAAAAGGAACTAATCAAATCTTTTACTTACGAAAATTTGCTCGTTAAGGTTCGGGAATGGGGATTTAAGGATTACACCGCGAAACAGATTTTCTCTTGGCTCTGGCAGAAAGGAATAGAAGATTTTTCTCAAATGACCGATATCGCAAAAGAGAAGCGAGAGTTCTTAAAAGCAAATTTCCAAATAAAGGTCTTAGAAAGGGAGAAGGTTTTAACGAGTAGAGATGGGACAAAGAAATTTCTCTTATCTCTATTGGATAGAAATAAGATTGAAGCGGTCTTCATTCCCGAAGATAAGAGAAGGACCGTCTGTGTGTCAACACAGGTTGGTTGTCCCCTTGGTTGCCATTTCTGTCTCACCGCTCGGCTCGGATTCAAAAGAAACTTAAAATTCTATGAGATTTTAGACCAGGTGCAAAAGATAAGAAAAGATTTTGGGCAGATAACGAATGTTGTCTTTATGGGAATGGGAGAACCCTTTCTCAACTTTGAAGAGGTGATGAAGGCGGTTGGGATTTTAAGTTCTGATTTTGGTTTTAAGATTGGGCAGAGGCATATCACGATTTCTACCGCCGGAATCTTAGAAGGAATTTATCGTCTGGCAGAAAGCGCATGGAATGTGAAGTTGGCGATTTCCCTCAATTCGCCTAAGGATGAAGTTCGTAGTTTTTTGATGCCGATTAACCAAAAATACCCAATTGGGGAATTGATAAAATCTTTGCGGTATTATGTTAAAAAGAAAAGGCGGCGGATAACCATTGAGTATGTTTTGATTAAAGGGTTAAATGACCAAGAGGGAGATGCTCTTCTTTTGGGCAAGATTTTGCGGGGTCTTCCTTCCAAGATTAATCTCATTCCCTTCAATCCCTTTCCGGGAAGTGATTTTTCTCCACCTTCGGAAAAGGAGGTGGAGAATTTTGCTTCTCTCCTTTCCTTACACTATCCCTATCTCATAACGATTCGGAAAAGTCGGGGGAGAGATATTCTGGCGGGCTGTGGCCAACTAATTGGGAGATAAAAATTTCTCTTGACTTTTTCCCAAAATTAAGATATGTTGGGTTGACAAAAGGGTTTTATATGTTATACTTTATAGTAATAACCTTTTACCTTGGTGGAGGGTAAAATGGGTAGAGAAGTTTCCACCAAATTAAATAAAAACGAGGAGGTCTCAATGATGAGACTTTTAAAGAAGGGCTTTATTTTCGTCTTAATCTTTATTCCTTTTCTTCTCCTGGCAGCGGATGAACTTTCGGTACCGGCTGGTGGTGAATGGGCTTATCCGAGAAAGGTTTCCGAGAAAGACCCACCGCCAACAGTTTTATGGGGTCCTTTCCAGATGCGGGATTACGGTGGTGCTCCCTTTCCCCAATGGGGTCTTTACGGTTTAACCTATCATGCCTTAAAGGATACTCTTTATGGTGTCTATTTCTGGCACAATAATATCAAAAGGTGGCGCTCCTTAGATAAGACAAACCCGCTATCTCCGGAGACGGTCCCGGTCTCTTATATTGCCGCACCGGTTGGTGATTCCTTCCAAGACCTGTACTACTGCCGTTATGATAACACAATCTGGCTCCATTCCAGTAAGTATAAGAGGGTCTATAAACTTGACGGGAATACCGGTCAGACCATTCGCTGGTTTAATACTCCGGCTTATCGGTATCCAACCGGAATCGCCTTTAACGAAAGGGAAAAGACCTTATATCTTATTGACCGGATGGATGAAGGTGTTTGGCCCTGTTCCCTTTATATTACCGATACCTTAGGAACAGTGATTGGTCGGATGCCCTTTCCCAATCCCAGTCAGTGCGGTTACAGTTATGCCGGTGCCCGGTGTCTTGATTTTGATTATACCAGTTCTAATCCCAACTGGCCAACCCTAATCCATATCTATTCCTTCTTTTCCGCTTCGGGATTACTTGACTCCTGTGTCCTTTTTGAATGCGACCGGTTTACGGGAAATGTGATTCACCGCCAAGTTCTACCAAACCTCTCAGGCTATGTCAATAATGTCCGGGGTGTTGCCTGGGACCCAAGGAGTGGCGACTATTGGATTGGGATAATGCAACATCCGGATAACTATGTCTATAAGATGGATGGCTGGTATACACCCTATTCCCTTGATGTTGGGGTGACGACAATAATTGCCCCGCGTGGTGTTTGCAGTTTAGGGGTGAATATCACGCCGAGGGCGA
This sequence comes from candidate division WOR-3 bacterium, assembly GCA_039801905.1. NCBI lineage: Bacteria > Pseudomonadati > Caldifarciminota > Caldifarciminota bacterium. The sequence goes on from JBDRVQ010000030.1 coordinate 19,871, forward strand.
TGGTAAGAAACTTCGGCACTTCAACGGTCACCTTCCCAGTGCGGATGAAAATTGGTGATGCTTATAACCAGGTCCAGAATATCACCTTAGCCGCGGGCCGGGAGACAACGGTTGTCTTTCCCAATTGGTCCGCTTATCCCTTGGGTTATCTAACAGTGAAATGCACAACCGAACTCTCCGGTGATATGTTTGCGACCAATAACTCCTGGACCGAACAGATTCAAGTTGTGGGAACTGAATACCGGGATGTGGGAGCGGTAGCCATCACTTCACCTCCACCAATTGTTGATTCCGGTTCCACAGTTGCGGTTCAGTGCTCGGTGAAGAATTACGGCAATGTCCCGGCGACATTTGATGTCTATTTCCATATCGGCACCTTCTACACCCAGGTCCGCTCCAAGATTTTAGACCCGGGTTTGACCGATACCGTGAATTTCCCCAGTTGGCAGGTCTTACAGCCCAGGGGTTCTTATGGGATAACCTGCTCTACTCACTATTCCTTAGATGAAAACCCTAATAATAATTACCAAACTGGTAATGTGACAATTCAGGTTTCGGATGTCGGCTGCACCAAGATTGAAGCCCCAACCGGTCTGGTTGATTCCGGAACAGTTGTTACCCCAGCCTGCTCGGTTTATAACTACGGAAGTTCCAATGCCACTTATACCGTCCGGATGAAGATTGGCAATTTCTATAATGAAGTTGCCACGGTCACCGCCCATATCCCCCAGACCTATCTCTATGTCACATTCCCCAATTGGACCGCCAATCAGGTGGGAACCCATGCGGTCTCTTGTTCCACGGAATTGACTAACGATTCCGACCGAAGTAATGATAAACAGACAACAACCGTTACGGTTGCAGTTAATGATGTTGCCCCAACCGTGATTATCGCGCCAACCGGCACGATTGATTCTACTTCGGTTGTTACCCCAGCCTGCTCGGTCTATAATTACAGCAGTCTACCACTAAGTTATACCGTGCGGATGAAAATTGGGAATTTCTATAATGAGGTCGCCTCGGTTACTAACCATTCTCCGGGAAGTTTCCTCTATGTCACATTCCCGGTCTATTCTGCCTGGCCCAGAGGGACCCATGCGGTCTCCTGCTCAACCGAACTGAGTGGTGATCTCCATCCCGAGAACGATAAGATAGAAGGGGAGATAAATGTGAATGTGAAGGATGTCGGGGTTTCCCAGATTCTTGCGCCACCAGCGGTTGTTCTACCAGGAACCTTCACACCCAGTAGTGAAGTTGCTAATTACGGAACAACCAATGCCGATAATTTCCGAGTTATTTATCATATCACCAAATCTACCCAACTGGTCTATGC
>JBDRVQ010000031.1 GCA_039801905.1 candidate division WOR-3 bacterium
TAATTACGATAATACCTGCCGTACTATGCCCAGCCGCATAGATATTGCCATCAGGACCATAAACCAAACACTGTGCTACATCTACGGGAGACCCATCATATCGGTAAATCCATCTCACATTCTGAGCAAAGATAGAAATTGGTAATATGGTTATTAGAAGCGCTACAAGGAAATTCCCCAAGAAGTTCCTTCGGTTCATTTAATGAATCATACTGCCAAAAGGAATTTTTTTCAAGGGACAAAAGATAATATCACTAGCGGTCATGGCGATTGATGGGATTTCAAACTGACACCGGAAATAACCTCTTCTGGTTCTGGTCCAATATCCTCCTCAACATTAAAGGTAGAGAGATAAAGTTTTGAACTCCCCTCAGATAGATTCTTTACTAAAAAGGCACAATAAGAATATCTACCGAGGTCTTTGGGATAGGTCTGGGCAATTACCGGTTGAGTTGGCTTTAAGTTTTCATTCCCACCAAAGAGAATGGTCTTATGCCAGGTATTATCAGTCTTTAAGGTCTTACAGAAGACCGTATCATTTTTCAGATAGGTAATCCTCGGCATTTCCGAGTTATCAAGGCAAAGCGAAGGATAAGAACCCGAATCAACCTCTAAAACACTTTCCTATGTTTCTCCCCTATCTTTTGATTTGGCAGGGAAGATGGAAAGTTTAAAAGAAAACTTACTCGGCTCGGGCAAAACCACGGGTTGGCTTGGGACGAATCGTTAAGACTAAACCTCACTTTGAGGGTAAGAAGTGTTTCCCTTTGCTCTTGTCTTTTCCCAACTTTTTTGTATAATACTGGTTAAATAAATAACGAGGTGATATATGAGAAGGTTTATTTTTTTTCTTTTGACTTTATCTTTTCTTTTTGGTTTTGCTGGAGAAATACTGATCCAAATCTCCTTTAACCATGCGGAGAAGATAGAGGAAGCGAAAGCAATTCCGGTCGCCTTTTTTGAAAACTCAATTATCGCTCGGATTGATAAGGATAACCTATCTTCCTTACCAGTTGATTATAAAATCCTCTGCCCTTTATCCGCCGCAGCCGGAAAAGAAGAACTTTTCTACATTGTCTATCATTCTCCTTACTTAAAAAGGTCAGTTGCCCGTTCAATCTTAAAGGAAAAAGCGGAAATTCTTTGTGAAGATGGTGATGCCTTTTTTGTGAAAGCGAAAGAAGAAAGAATTATTTCTATTCTCCATCTGGGTTTTGAGATTGCTAATGTCTCTCTCCAACCGGTCGTTCTACCACCACCTCCCAAAGAAGAGGAAGGAAAACTTGAGATTGACCCGTGGCTTTGCCCCGAGGCGAGTATGCAGGAAAACCCGGTGATTCGGGAAATTCTGGATAGGATAACCCCAACCGAGATTGCCCAAATTGTTCGGGAATTATCCGGTGAAGTTCCGGTTACAGTTCGGGGAAGGTTGGATACGATAAGAACCAGATACGCCACCGCGGCGAAGAACTCTTCCGCGGCTTGGTATATCTATGAGAAACTTTCTACCTATAATCTTGATTCGGTTAACTTCCATACCTTTACCTGGTCTTATACCGATAGCAATGTGATTGGCACAAAGAATGGCCGGGTCTATCCGAGAAGATACTATATCATTGGTGGCCATTTTGATTGCACCTCGGAATCTCCTTCTACCTATGCCCCAGGAGCGGATGACAACGCCACAGGAACTGTCGCCGCGCTGATTGCCGCCAAGTATATGTCGCTTTATCCTTGGAAATATACGATTAAGTTTATCGCTTGGAATGCCGAAGAGTTTGGTCTCTACGGCAGTGACCGACACGCCCAATTGGTCCAATCCCGGGGTGATTCTCTTTTGGGCGTCTTAAATGGTGATATGATTGCTACCGAGATGACAAACTTAGATTCCGTAAGGGTCTATACCGGAACCAGAACCAGTTCCCGGGCAATTGGCGATACCTTCTTTGCCGTTAATGAAAGGTATAATATCGGCTTAAGGGTTCGCCGGAGCACCTCCATGCAAGCTAATTCCGACCACTACTCCTATTACTCCCGGGGTTATGATGCGGTCCATATCTTTGAGGATGATATGTGTCCAAATTATCACACCACTGGTGACCGGATTACCGCCTCCTCTTTTGATACCATCTACTTCTGTAAGGTAGTAAAGGCGATGGTTGCCACTTTAGCTACCTTTGCCCAACCCGATACCCAAATCACCGGAGTGGAAGAAAGATCCAAGGAGCCCGTGGCGAAAATTAAAATTAATCCTAACCCCTTTAAGACAAGCACATTTATTCATTTGCCATCCGATTTTGCTGATAGAGATTTAAGAATCTATGATTCCCAAGGAAGATTAGTAAAATCTTTTTCGGTAAAAGAAGGAGAAAATGGTATCTTCTGGGATGGCCGGGATGAAAAAGGAAGAAAAAAATCAGGAGTTTACTTTCTCTCTTTGGGAAAGGAATTGCATAAGTTGGTTTTAATGGAATAAGAAAGACCTTCTATCTTTTAAGCCGCAAAGGTTAACAAAGGTAATAAGGGGAAGTTGATTTATAACCCATTTTTATTATAATGGAAAGATGAAAAGGATTCTTACCGGTGACCGGCCAACTGGCCCTTTGCACCTTGGCCATTATGTGGGAACAATTATCAATCGGGTGAAACTCCAATACGAATACGATACCTTCATCTTAATTGCTGATGCCCAAGCCCTAACCACCAATTTTAACCACCCTGAGAAATTGAAAGAGGATGTCTACCATTGTGCCTTGGATAATTTGGCTTGCGGTTTAGACCCAAAGGTCGCCACCATCTTCATCCAGACGATGATTCCGGAGATTGCGGAATTGACCATTTATTTCTCTAATCTCGTTACGATAAATGTCCTACTCCATAATCCCACAATTAAGACGGAGGCAAAGGTCTTCGGGTTTGAAGAGAGATACCCTTATGGCTTTTTGGGTTATCCGGTCTCCCAAGCCGCAGATATCACCTTCTGCAAAGCCGATTTGGTGCCGGTTGGTGAAGATCAATTACCACATATTGAATTAACCAGGAAAATTGTCCGCCGGTTTAATGAACTCTACGGACCGGTTTTGGTTGAACCCGAGGCTTTACTTTCCGATGTCCCCCGACTACCCGGTTTGGATGGGCAAAAGATGTCAAAATCAATTGGCAATTGTATCTTCTTAAAGGATTCCGATAAGGAGATTGAGGAGAAGGTAAGGCGGGCGCTAACCGACCCGGCGCGGATTCATCCTAATGACCCCGGTCATCCCGAAGTCTGCGTCGTCTTCACCTATCATAAGGCATTCAATCGGGGGGAAATTGTAGAAATTGCCGAAGCCTGCCGGAGGGGGAGAATTGGCTGTGTGGAATGTAAGAAAAAATTATCAGCAAAATTGAAGGAGATTTTACGTCCCATCCGGGAAAAGCGGTCTTATTACGAGAAGAATTTAGATTTGGTGACGGAGATTCTTATTAGCGGCACCAAAAAGGCGAAGGCGGTAGCAGAAAGAACGATGGCGGAAGTTCGGGATGCGATGCGCCTAAACTATTTTAAGTAGTGAAAGAGAGAAACTACGCCATAATTTTAGCCGCCGGGGAAGGGAAAAGATTCGGTGGGAGAAAGCAATTCTTCCTCCTTAAGGGACTTCCCCTTTTTCTCTATTCGGTTTTTACCTTTGAGAATTCCCCCTCCTGTTCGGAGATTATTATCGTCACGAATGAAGATAAGATCGGGTTTGTTGAAAGATGGCTGGTTAAGGAAAGATTGAAAAAGGTGAAGAAGGTGGTGGCCGGGGGGAAGAGGCGCATTGATTCCACTTATCAGGGCTTAAAAGAACTCCCCAAAGAAGGCATCGTTGCCGTTCACGATGCGGCTCGTCCGATTCTCAGACCGAAGATAATTAAAATGGGTTTTAAGTTGGCAAAGAGATATCGGGCGGTAATTTTTGGTCTCCCTGTTGAGGAGACGATAAAGCGGGTAAAAGCCTCCCGGATCGTAGAGACCATTCCCCGAGAAGGACTTTACCGGGTGCAAACCCCCCAATTTTTTGAAATTGGTCTTTTGCGCTCGGCAATGGCGTCACTTTCCAATAAAAGAGAGAATTTTACCGACGAATCCCAACTTGTGGAGCGATTCGGTTATCCCAGTTATCTCTTTTTGGGCGATAAGAATAATATAAAAGTGACGACCCGCGAAGACCTTAATTTCTTGAAATTTCTTTTAAGATGAAGGTTGCCATTTTCGGTGCCACCGGTTTCTTAGGTAAACAAGCCTTAGCGGTGATAAAATCCCTAAGGTCTAAGACAAAAGAAGAGATCACTCTCTTTGCTCTCGCCTGTGAGAAGAATTATCACTCGTTATTGCAGCAGGCTTTTGAATTCTCCCCCCGTTTTTTAGTAGTCTATGACCAAGAGGTGGGCAAGAAGATAAAAAGGGAAAATTTACCAAAAGGAACAACCCTTTTATTAGGAAAAGAGGGGAGTATGGAAATCTGCGCCCATCCCGAAGTTGACACCATTTTTTTTCTCGCCTCGGGTACCGATCTAATCTCTCCTCTCCTTTTAGCGATTGAAAAGAGAAAAAAGATTTGTTTAGCGGGGAAGGAACTGGTTGTCGCCTTCGGAAAGTTCATTTTTAATAAGGCAAAAGAAAAAGGGGTAGCAATCATTCCGGTTGATTCGGAAATTTCTGGCCTTTTTCAGTGTCTCTCCTGCCGAAAGAAAACGGATGAGATCGCTTCCGTAATCATCACCTCTTCCGGTGGACCATTTTTCTCTGGTGGGAAAAGAAAGACATTAGAAAACTGCCTCAAGCATCCCATTTGGCGGATGGGGAAAAAGATTACCGTAGATTCCGCAACTTTAATGAATAAGGGGTTTGAAGTGATTGAGGCGGTGAGATTTTTTTCTCTGCCACCGGAAAAGGTGTTGGTTCTAATTCATCCCCAAGTTTTCGTTCATGCCCTAATTCAATTTATTGACGGTCGGATTTTAGCCCAAATTGCCCAACCGGATATGAGAATTTTTCTTCAGTATGCCTTAACCTACCCTCAAGCATTTCCCTCTCCGGTTAGACCCCTAAATTGGTCCGCGATCAAACACTGGGATTTCTTTTTACCCAATTTAGAAAAATTTCCCTGTTTGGATTTGGCTTACCGGGCGATAAAAAAAGACGGCTCTTTCCCCACGGTTTTAGTAGCAGCCGATGAAGTAGCGGTTTCTTACTTTTTGCAAAAGAAGATAAAATTTTCCCAGATTCCCAAAGTGATTGAAGAAACCTTATCCGCCCATCACCACCTCCCGGAACCTTCTCTCAACGAACTCTTAGTGGTGGAACGGGAGGCAAAAGAAAAGGCGATAGAGGTTGCGGAGAGGCTGACATGATTTTCTCTTCCACCCTCTTCGTCATCATTTTCATCAGCCTTTTGATCTTTGTCCACGAACTCGGTCACCTCTTAGCCGCTAAGAGGTCAAAGATTCCTGTGGAGAAGTTTTCTCTCGGCTTTGGGCCAGCGCTTTTTCAAAAGAAAATCGGCGAGACGATTTATGCGGTCTCCCTTATTCCCATTGGTGGTTACATTAAGTTATACGGAGAGGAAGAGGAAAAAGAAGGGGGATTTCTTTTCCAGCCCCTCCGGAAAAAACTATTTGTTGTTTTAACCGGGCCCTTTTTCAACTTCCTTTTAGGACTTATCACTACCTTCTTCATCTATCTCCTCTTCGGTATAAAATTTACCGAACCCCGAATCTCAGTAAAGGGGGAGAAAGAACTTCCTCTCCAAAAGGGCGATTTGGTCATTTCCATCGCGGGAGAGACCATCCCCAATTGGGAGAAGTTGGAGAAGGCCTTAAGGAAAAATTCCGGTCGGGAGGTAAAAATTTCCCTTTTAAGAGAAGGTGAAGTTGTCTCTTACCTCTTACCCGCGGACACCCTCTTCCTTTATCTTGACCTTCTGGTACCTCCAATTGTGGAGCGGGTGAAAAAAGGAAGTCCCGCCGAGAAGGCGGGATTGCAACCGATGGATTTAATCCTGGCGGTCAATGACCAGAAGATAACCTCTTGGGAAGAATTTACGGAGATCGTTCGCAAAAATGGAGAAAAGGAATTAAATCTCGTTTGGCAAAGGGGAGAAGAAACCCTCTCCGCCGTCATCCAACCGGAATTGGTAAGGGATGAATTGGGTGAGAAGCGAGTGGGTCAGATTGGGGTATGGGTCTATTTACCAAAAAGGATGCCTTCTCCCTTCCAATCGGTGGTAATCGCCTTCCAGAGGACGCTCTATGTCTGTCTCCAAACAGTGGTCATCATCTACAAAGTGATTGTGGGAAAAATCTCTCGCCAGGCAATTGGGGGACCGGTGATGATTGCCAAATTGACTTACGAAGGAGTTGCCTGGGGCTGGGAATATATCCTCTCCCTCCTGGCGGCTCTTTCCTTAAATCTTTTCATTATCAACCTTCTGCCCATTCCCGTAGTTGATGGAGGAAGGTCGCTTCTCTTTGTCGTAGAAAAATTGAGAAGTAGACGATTCTCAAAAAAGGAGATGGAGCGGATATTTTTCATTGGTTATCTGATTGTTGTTTTGATTGCCCTCTTCGCTTTCTTCAACGATATAAGACGTATCTTTTGGCGTTAGTTTTTCCCAATCTGCTACTTTGCCCCTTATTAACTTAAAAACAGGGTTTACTTCAATCCGCTTCACTTTAAGCAATTCTTCATACTTATCTTCATCCCTCGCCTTCACTTTCTTTAAGAGATGGGAAAATTCAAAATCTACTTGTCCTTTCGTTATCGGAATAATTCTCTTCAACTCTACAAGTTCTATCTTTTTGAGATTGAAATTGTAACCCCTGCGCTGCGCCTCAAGGAAAACTTGATAAAGATAGGCATTAATCGCCAATTGGGGATTACGGTACTCTCTGAATCTCACCAATTGGGGATGATTTTGGTAAGCCTTCGTCTTCCCCGCCAAGACCTTTTTCGCCAAAAGTCCCTCCCGCCAAACCGCTAAAAGACCATAAGCGTCTAAGTATTTGGGGTGTAAGGACCAGAGGCGCATCCCTTTAATTGAGAAGATATAAATAAAAGTTTAAAACCAAAGCGAAACTAACCCATAAGAGATAAGGGATTAAAAGATAGCCAGCAACTTTTCTAACCTTAAAGAAGGCGATGATGTTAATGAGAATTAAAAACCAAAGAATGATTATTTCGCAAAAGGCTAAGAGGGGATTCTTTAAGGTGAAGAAGAAAAATGACCAGAGGAGATTGAAGAAAAGTTGCAGGAAATAGATAGTGAGTAAACTACGGATTTTACCACCGAAGTCCTTCTGCCAAACAAGATAAAAGGCAATGCCCATCAGGATAAATAATAAATTCCAGACTGGAGCAAAGACCCAATTGGGAGGAGAAAATGGTGGTTTATTAAGGGTCGGATACCAACTTTTAACCGTGCGGGCAGTAAATTGGGAACCCAAAAAACCAACAAAAAGGGGAATAACTAATGAAATAATGATCCGCCAAGGGCGGATTTGATATCTTTTCATTTTTTACTCCTCTATTCAACAACGACACTCTTTGCTAAATGCCTTGGTTTATCAACATCGCAACCCCGGAGCACCGCGATGTGGTAGGCAAGCAGTTGCAGAGGAATGATGGAAATTAAAGGGGAGAGAAATTCTCCTTTCCTCACCGAGGGGATGAAGATTAGATAATCTGCCAGTTCTTTAATCTTCTCATCCCCTTCTTCGGCAATGGCAATAATTTTTGCCCCCCGTGATTTCACTTCGTTGAGATTGGAAAGCATCTTATCATAAAGGAAATCTTTTAAGACAATCGCCACCACCCCAACCTCTGGGGAGAGAAGGGCAATCGGACCGTGTTTCATCTCTCCGGCAGGATAACCGGTGGCGTGGATGTAAGATATCTCTTTCAATTTCAATGCCCCTTCTAATGCCTGGGGATAATTTATCCCCCGCCCCAAAAAAAGGAAATCTTTCCGCTGCCAATTCTTCCGGGCGACTTCCTTTAATAACTTGTCCAATTTTAAGACCCTCTTCATCTTTTCCGGAATTTCCCTTAAGGCATCAATAATCTCCTTAATTTTTAACTCTTTATTTCCCCTCTTTTCTCCAAAATATAATGAAAGAAGGAGGAGGGTGAAAAGTTGTGCGGTATAAGCCTTGGTAGAAGCCACCCCAATTTCTGGTCCGCAATTGATATAACAGGTGGCATCGGACTCCCGGTCAATAGAACTCCTTTTCACATTACAGACGGCTAAAACCTTTATCCCCTTATTCTTTAACATCCTTAAAGCAAATAAGGTATCAATCGTCTCCCCAGATTGGCTGATGGCAATCCCTAAAGTTTTTTCCTTATCCTTAAAGACAATCTCCCGATTCGCCAATTCCGAAGCGATTTCCACTTGGGTAGGGATCTGAGCAAAACGTTCAAAGTAGTCGCGGGCAATGAGGCCGGCGTGATAGGATGTGCCGCAGGCAAAGATTAAAATCCGCTCCAAGTCTCTTATCTCTTCGGGTAAGATTCTTGTCTCCGGATCAAAAATTATCTCTCCGGTAGGTAAAATCCGCTTTTTGATATTCTCTCTTAAAATTTTGGGCTGTTCGAATATCTCCTTCCGCATGTAATGGGGATATTTTCCTTTGGTCACCGCCTTCGGTGTGATATCAATCTTCTTTGCCCGTTTTCTAAGCTCTTTCCCTTCAAAGTCAAAAAAACTTATCCTCTCCTCGCTCAGAAGGGCAATCTCAAAATCGTCTAAAACAAAGACCTCTTTGGCGATACCGACTAATGCCAAAATATCCGAGGCGATAATCTTATCCTTCTTAGAAAGACCGACCAATAAGGGTGACCCAACTTTTGCCCCCAAAAGAATCGGTTCCTTTTGGCTAAGGACGAGGATGGCAAAGGTCCCTTTTAATAATTTAGCGGTCTTTTGGAAAGCGGAGAAGAGATTCCCTTCTCTGGTATATTTCTCTAAGAGATGGGCAATCACTTCGGAATCGGTTTCGCTTTTGAAAATATGCCCTTCCCTTTCTAACTCTTCTTTCAATTCCCGATAATTTTCAATTATCCCGTTATGAACAATCGCGATCTTGCCGGAGCAATCGGTCAAAGGATGGGCATTATTCTCATCCACTCGGCCGTGGGTTGCCCACCGGGTATGACCAATCCCCATTGCACCTTCTATCTTCTCTTCGGTGAGTAGACTTTTTAATTTTGGCAAACGCCCCACAACCTTAAATACCTTTAATTTATCCTTCTCGCGAATTGCTAAACCACAGGAATCATAACCCCGGTATTCTAATCTTTCTAAGGAGACTAAGATTACTTCTTTCACATCCCTCTCCCCCAAATAGCCAACTATCCCACACATTTTTCCCCTCCCAATTTTTCTTCTATTATCTCCTTCGCCCGGTCAATCAAGGTCCGGTTTTTAGAACAGAGGATAATCCGAAAGATTGGTTCGGTTTTTGAAGGGCGGAAATGGCAGAAGGCACTTTCGTTTCCTAACCAAAGTCCATCCTGCCGGTCTTCTTTTACCTCACCCTTGCCGCAAAGAATTTTTCTCATCTCTTCTGCTAAACCGAAGAAGAGTTCTTTCTTTTCCGGAAGGTATGGGAAAGAAAGTTTCTTAATGAAGAAACGGGGGAATTCGCGGACAAGGGAAGAAAGTTTTCCCCTTTCGGAGAGAAGAGCAAGGATTAAAAGGGTAGTTAAAATACCATCTCGGGTGAAGTTAATTTCTGGAATAATTACCCCACCATTCCCTTCCCCACCAATTAAAGCCTTCTTTTTCATCATCTCCTCAATCACATTCCTTTCCCCAACCTTTGTCCGATAGGTTCTGACCCCATACTTTTGGGCTACAAAGTCAACCAAGAGGGTTGTGGAGAGATTACAAACCACCGGACTCTTTCTTCGGTTTAAGAAGAATTCTAAGGCGAGAGGGAGGGTCAATTCTTCACCGAGGGCTTTCCCATCTTCACTGACAAAGGAGACCCGATCCCCATCCGGGTCGAAGGCAATCCCCAAATCCCCTTCTTCCTTTAAGACCGCGGCCTTCAATTTAAAGAGATGATCGGCGGTCGGCTCCGGCGGTCGGGGAAAGGAAGGTTTCTTATTATGCTCCGGGGAATAGATGTGATTAACCCGAGAGCCCACCTTTTCTAAGATTCGGTCAATTAGATAATAGACCGCACCGTTGCAGGCATCAACGAGGCAATAAAAATTCTTAAATTTAATCCCGGAAAAGATCTTTGCGTCCAAGAGGTGTTCAATATATAGATCACAGAGATTGGGATTATAGGAGTGAGAACCTTTCTTTTTTTTACTCTCTCCTCTCTTTCCCAATTCTACTTCTTCCTTTAATCTTTTAATCTCCTCTTCTCCCAAAAATAATCCCTCTGGTCCGATAAACTTCATTCCGTTGTATGCCATCGGATTGTGACTGGCGGTTAAAACGATCCCTCCGGAAAAATTCATCTTTTTAACGAGAAAGGGTAAAACCGGTGTCGGGGCGATGCCGATTGTTATCACATCGCTTCCCTCAGAAGTGATGGCGGAGACAATTTCGGGCAAGAGGAGATTTCTTGAGGGCCGGGTATCGGTGGCTAAGAGATAACTTCCTCTACCGAAGAGGCGGACAAAAGCCCGGGCGTATTGGGCAAATAAAGCGACACTCTCCTCTTTCACCAAGGCGCGCAAACCAGAAGTAGAAAGGAAAAAGTCGGACATAAAATAATTTAAGCAAAACCAAATAATAGTCAAGAAATTTTATTGAAAAACTAAATTTCCAGATGAGTTGACAATGGGAAATGTTCTAATAATTCTATTAGATGTGGCTTTTAGTCTTTTTCCTCATCCAGATATTTGAATTTGAGGAGATAGGCGGCGAGGCTTCTTTCCTTTCCGCTTCTGCCACAGTTGATGATATCCCAGTCCTTGCCTCCCTTAATCCCTCCCTCCAATTAAAGAGTCAGGAAAGCGGTCTCGTTTTCACCCACACCAAACCCTATGGCCTTTCGGAAATAGATTATCTTAAAGTCTCTTTTCGTTTGAAAAATTTAAGTCTCGGGGGCAGTGTCAGCGGCTTAATTTCCCCCGGCTACGGCGAGTGGAAATTTTCCTTAGGTAAGGGATTTTCCCTCGCTCCTTCCTTTTCCTTTGGTCTAATCTTCTCCCTCTATTATTTCTCTATTACCAATTACGAAGCGGACTTTTTCTTTTCCTTATCCCCATCTCTCTCTTTCTTGCGGAAAGAATTTCTAATCTCTTTGATTCTATTAAACAGCAACCAACCCCAAACCCGCGCCGAGGAGTCACTTCCCTTAACCTTCATCTTAGGAGTCGGTATTCCTTTACAGAAGGGGATAGATTTCCATTTTGATTACGAGCGGGAAAGAGAAGAGCGGGTGCGGGCAGGTTTAAAGATTTTGAGGAAAATTTTGGCTGCGGGAATCGGTTTGGCGACTAATCCCCCACAATTCACATCCGGTTTTGCCCTCTCCCTCTCTTCCTTTCAAACGAGTTATGGGTTAAAATGGCATCCCCAACTGAGAGAGTCCCATATTATAAACTTGGGGTGGAAATCGTCTCTCTGATCCTCTTCCTTCTTCTCTCAGAACTCCCCGGGGAAGAGTTTTTGGCCTTAAAAAATTATGGGGAAGCGTTTCCCTGGGAAGACTCCCTTCCCGAAAAGGAGATGGCAAACTATTCCCAAAAATTTTTATTCCGTCTTCGGTTAAGAAACTCATCTCTTGATAGTATCTATAACCTTACCGCTCTCTTTTTTACGAGAGGGGATCTCTCTTTCTCCTTTCTCACCGAGAAGGAAAAAGGGGAAGAGTTTTTTGACTACACCTCTTTTTCTCTCCGCGAAAATGGTAAAAATTACCATTGGCTTTTGGGTGATTTCTTCTGCCGGGAACCAGAGATCCTTCTCTCCCCTCCCTATTTCGGTTATTACTCAACCTCTCTATCAAAAAGTTCCTTCCGAATTTTAGAACCGGTGAGGTTCGTTTCGGAAAACCATTACTTCCGAGGTCTGGGTTTAGAATTAGGGAAAAGAGAGGGGATGGGAGGGAATTTCTTCCTCTCCGCTAAATCCCTAACCGCTCTTAGAGAGAGCACGGGCTCGGTGAAAGGGATTTATTACGGTCGGTATTATGATTCCCTTTCCCGAGCCAATAAGGGTAGACTAAAAGAAAAATCTTTGGGTTGGGGGGTGAGATGGCAGAAGGAAAATTTCCGTTTCCGCACCCTCTTTCTATTCAGTAATTACAACGAAAATTTCCCTTTTGGGAAAAACCTCTTCTTAAGTGGGTTTTCCCTTTGGGGGAGGATCTGGGGGCAGGAAGGGAAGGTGGAAGGGGCAAAATCTTTTCCGGGAGGTTGGGGAGGGATAGGGTGCCTCAAAAGAGATGGGCACTATCTTCGCTATCGGCTTAAAATCTCCTACCAAAGAGGTAATTTCTTTAACCTTTATGGTGCTTATCCCAATCTCCTTAAAAAGGATGACCAACTCCGGGGGCACGGAAAGATCTCCCTTAACCTCCCTTCTTGGTTCTTCTCCTTTTCCTACCATACCCGAGTTAACTTTGGCTATGACTCCTCCCCTTCCCTTTTGCGAATGGAATGGGGAAAAAGAGAAGAGCGAGGGGAGATTAAAATCTATGAGAAGTTTTATCTTGGTGAAGGGAAGCGAGGAAGCGGCTTAAAAATCATTTATCACCTCTCTCCCCGAATCCGCACCCATTGGGGAATTGAGGATAAATACCAAAAGAAAAAGAGGGGCTTTAAGTTAAGCGGAAAGATTATCTTCTCCTTCCCAGAAGATAAGATAACTTTCCAAGGTTATAAAACAATCTTAAATCAAGGGATAGATTTCTACCATTTAGAAACCGAAGGTTATCAGGAAAATGATCACATCGGCCAGAGTGAAGAAAGAGTTGCTTTGGGTTACGAAAAGCAGATCGGCTGTTGGAAGATAAATTTCGGTTTGGGGCTCACCAGAGAAGAGAAAAGTATTTACGATTTTAAGGGGGAGATAAGGTATGAGCGAATTCCGAATTGATTACCACATCCACCCCAATTATTCTTTAGACGCGGAAGGGGAGATTTTTGATTATTGTCTTTTGGCGGAGAAATTAGGTTATCAAGAGATTGGTTTTACGCCCCACTGCGAACTTGATCCGGAAAGGAGAGAGAAGGATGATAAGGTGAATCTCAAAGGGAAGATTGTGAGTATGCGTTCCGATTGGCTTGCCCATTACTTTTCCGAGATTGAGGAGGCGCGGCGGAAATTCCCTAAATTAAAGATCAAGGCGGGAATTGAGATTGGTTACGAAAGGAGGATAGAGGAAGAAATAAGGAAGATTATTAATACCTATCCCTTTGATTATACCGTCGGGGCAATTCATTGCCTCCACCACATCGCGATAATCGCCAAAGAGGAGATAAAGATGCTTAAGGGAAAATTGAAAACCCCAGAGGAGTTTCTTAGGGAATATTTTTCTTCCCTTCGGGAAATGGCTTTCTCCTCCCTCTTTGATATCTTAGCCCACATTGATGGGTATAAGAAATATTGTTGGGAGGTTTATGGTGACTCATTAATCAGGGAAGGGAAAAAAAGGATGGTAGAATTCTTAAAAGAGTTGGCAAAGTCAGAGGTGGGGATAGAGATAAACCTTTCTGGTTTTCGCCATTACCCAAAAGAACCCTACCCTGGATTGGAAATAATTAAGAAAGGAAAAGAGTTGGGAATAAAAACTTTTGTTCTCGGTTCCGATTGCCACCGCCCTTCGGATTTTGGCTTCTTCCTGGATAGGGGAAGAGAGATTATCTCTCTCCTGGGGATAAATTTGACGAGATTTTATCGCCGCCAAAAGGAAATTTAGACCGTATAGTATTCCGATACCAATTGACAGTGAACTTTTCTTCCTTAAACTTATTTTATGAGAAACTTTCTTTTCTTCTCCTTAATTATCTCAATAAGTTTTGCGGGCTTTGAGGTTGAGACCTTACCACCCCCGGTCTTCCATAATCATTCCTTTGCTTTGCTCTCTAACAGTCGCTATTCGGTCCATTCCGGTTTTAGTAGTTCCTTACCCAATCAAGTTTTAGCCAATATCCTTTGGGCAATGGCCAAGGTGCCGAGGATTGGGAGTTATCAGGAGATTTATGTGGCAACACCAACCAATGTCTATCGCTATGATCCAAATACTCATACCTTAGTTTTGCATCTGGCGGGTAATCACCGTTCAAACGCTAATGCGGCATTTGAAATTGGTATCGCTACGGAGCGTTATGAGGAAGCGGGTTTTGCTACTCAGGTTGGACTTTTGGCAAGTGTCGCGTTCTGGGATAGTGGAGGAAGTAATGTTGTCTCCTGTCCAATGCAGAGCGCTACCAATTACGCCAATAGCAATTGGCAACCGATCCATCCGATAAGACTGGTGAATGTTCACGGTCGGGGAACGGTGCGCGGTTTAGATACAACCTGTTTAGCTATCTCTTCGGATTCTACCTTACCCAGACCATTAACCAGAGGCAATGATACCTTGGAAGTTCTTCTTAATAACCTCCAGATGGATTCTTTATTTATTTCCGGAGAGATTCCCTTAACTAAAATTTCCCAGATCCTCTGGGCGGGTTATGGTGTCGCTCCTCATATGACTGCGAATAGCCGACGCGGTTTAACGGTTCCCAGTGCGGTCGCCAATTACTATCTGACCGGTAAAATTTACTTGGTTCGGGATAGTGGTGTCTATCGTTATCACAACCGCCTGCCTAGCGGTAGCCTCAATACCGCTGACCATCGGCTCCAAATTTTAGTGAGTGGTGACCGGAGGGGAGAACTGCGTTCGGCTTCACCCCGCATCCCTCAAACTGCTCCGGTCTATTTTGTCGTCACGGTTACCGATACCACCTCTAATTACCAGATGTTAGAAGCGGGTTTTGTGGGTATTCAATTCCTTCTACAAGCCCAGGGTTTGGGTCTCGCTTCTTTTTTAACCTGTCCCCTCAGCCCAACAGAAAGGAACGCCATCCGAAATGCCCTCTCCCTTCCCAGTAACGAATTTCCTGTCTTAGTCTCATCTGTTGGAGAAAGATTGACTGCTCTTAAAGAGCGTTACGCCCAAATTAAGAAAATTTCCCTCTCTTCACCCAATCAGATCCCGATAAAAATTGAATTTTGGGTTGAAAAATCAGGGATTGCCCAATTTTTTATTTATGACCTATCGGGGAGACCGATTCGTTCCTTTAAGAAGGTCTTTACCAAAGAAGGTTATCACTACTGGGAATGGGATGGCCGGGATGAAAAAGGGGAAAATACCTCCCCAGGTATCTACTTCCTCTATGCCCAAGTTGGTGGGAGGAAGGTGATAAGGAAGATAGTGAAGATCCGTTAATTTCTTCAAAGGCATCTAAATTATAAATCCTCATCAAATCCTCTGCTGAGCCACCTCTGGAAATACCTCTTCCGCAGCCTGCCAAAAACCGAAAGGGGATATAAACCCCCGCCGCAAAGATATGGGCATGCGGTTTCTTTTAACCCTTGATTTTTTAGAGATTTTAAGAAAAATACTCATGGTGTGTCTCCTTTGGCGGGTGCTGATTTTGGTGGCACCTGCCTTTTAATTACACCTTTGATTAAACTCTCAATTAGGCTTTCGGTTAAATTTATAATTAGCCCCCCCAATTAAGCCTCCAATTAGACCCTTAATTAGATTGCCAATTATTCTTATTATTATTATTCCTACCTTTATTCTTACTTTTAGATCCTTAATTAGCCCCAAGTTTAAACTGGTTATTAGGTCATCAATTAGGTTTTCTATTAGACCCCCGATACCATCCCCTGTATGCTACACCCATTTTATAAAGAGACTCCCCTCCTGTTTGATAAAGGTTATGATTTAATGCCATTTTCGTTAAGTGCTAATTACCCAATAACACCTCCTCAATCTCTCTTCTGATAATTATAAAAATTATAAAAGTCTTATCCGCCTCTTTGAGCCGAGACTTCGCCAAAGGCGAGTGAGTTAATTCCAAAAAGGTAAAATCCTTAATTAACTTATTCATAGCCCTATATAATAATAACGGAAATACCCCCCATTTTCTGACACTAAATTTCCTCTTTCTTTTAAGTCTTTGATTTATAATAACTTTATAGTCAAATGAAGGGTTGACAGGAATTCCTTTTTCTCTAAAATCATAATTATGATTCTGGCGGCTGATTTGCGAGAAGGGCAGGTGATTAAATTGGAAGGAGAACTTTATAAGGTGATTACTGCGGAATTGAAGGCGGGAACTGCTAAGTTTGGTAGTTTGGTCCATCTCAAATTAAAAAACTTAAAGAGCCATACCTTTACCGAAAGGCGTTTTGCTCCGGAGACGAAGTTAGAAGATGTCCATCTTGATTCGGAGGTTATGGATTACCTGTATGCCGATGGGGAGAATTTCTATTTCCTCCGTGAGACCGATTATGAGCAGTTTGCCGTTCCCAAGGAGATGATTGGTGATTTCTCTCCCTTCTTGGTTGAAGGGATGAAGTTAAAATTTGAATTTTATGAAGGCCGCCCGGTCAATGCCCTCATTCCCAAGACGGTTGATCTGAAGGTGGTAGCCACTGGTTCCGGAATTAAAGGGGGGACCGATGCCGCTTACAAGGAGGCGAAATTGGAAAACGGGATGGAGATTATGGTCCCCCAGTTTATTAAGGTAGGGGATATCGTTCGGGTAGCCACCGATACAAAGAGATACTTGGAAAGGGTGAAGGGATAAATTATTCGGCAGCAGAGAATTTTCTTTTATTTTTTCATAGTTTTTCTCTTCTTTTTTAACTCTTTCATTAAAATCTATAACTTTGGTGATGGTAAATTATTCTATTCCGATTCCGCCCTCCGCTTCCGCTATGCCCAAATGATTAGTGAGGGGAAGAAGATTCCGGTAATTGATAAAAAGATCCATCACCCAGAAGGTTTAAGGGTGAGAAGCCTCATTCATTTAACTGAGGATTGGGTGATCGGCAAATCCTATCGGATTTTTATCAAATTTTTCCCTAAGGTTTCTTTTACCGATTACCTGAAATACTTTGTCAGTATCTTCTCTTCCCTTTCGGTTATCATTATCTTCTTTTTCGCTTCTTCCTTTTGGGGAAATAAATTTTCGGGTATTCTTTCTGCTTTCTTTTACGCCATTGGCCTCCCAAGTTTCTGGCGGGTGACCGGTAATTATTTGCGCGAGGAGTTTGCCCTGCCCTTTCTTTTCCTCTCTCTCTATCTCTTCTTTTTGGGGTTAAAAGAAAAAAGAAAAGGGGCTTTATTTTTCTTATCAGGCCTCAGCCTGACAATTGGTTTAATCACCTGGCATCTGAGTCAATTCTTCTTCTCCCTCTTTGCCCTCTTCTTAATTTTTCTCTTCTTCTTTGGGAGAGAGATAGTGGAAGATTCTTTTAAGTATCTCTTCTTCTTCCTCATCCCGATTTTAATCGCTGGTCTCTTTTGGGAGCCGCTCGCCAGTAAATACTTCCTCCTCTCCTTTCCCGTCATCACCTCCCTCTGGTTAGGGTTAATCTCCTTAAAAAAGGGTCTCCATAAACTCTTTGCCCTCTTGCCCCTCCCTCTCTTTTTCCTATTCCGTTTTCTCTTTCCTCGCTATTTCCAAGAATACGCCCATGTCTTTGAGACCATCTTCGCTAAGATAATCTATCTGGGTAAGAAACCGGCTGACCCTGCTCTTCTCTCTTTCTCTGCCCGTGCCATTTGGCTCGGACCTTTCTCTTCTCCCGGACCTCTCTCCTTTGCCTTTTCTCTTCTTATCCCTTTTCTTCTCTCCCTTATTAGTTTTCTCTATTTACTTTTCCGGCCGCAGGCAAAAGAGAATAAACTCTTTCTCTCCTTCTTCTTTATTCTCTTCACAATTCTCTATCTCTTGGTCATTCGGCTTGAGGTCTTTTTCTTCTTCTTTGTCGCCTTAGCGATTGGCGGGAACTGGCTTTTAATAAAGAAGAGATGGGGCAGCGCCATCTTAATTATTGGCCTCCTTTTAGAAGGTTATAAGGTAATCAATTACCAAAATCTCTTTAATAAATACTATTTTAAGTTGAGTGCGGAATGGCAGACGAAGCCGACCGCTTACGGCCGGGATTGGGAAGCCTTACGGGATTGGGTAGAAAGGAATGTGAAGGGAGAGGAGGGGATTCTGGCAGATGTTGATATCTCCGCGATGCTTCTCGCCTATACGGAAAGACCGATTGTTATCCAACCAATCTACGAAAAAAAGGAAGCCCGGGACAGGGTTTTAGAGTGTTTAAGTAGTTTCTATAAGAGCGAAGAGGAATTTTTCTCTCTTCTTAAAAGATACCAAATCTCCTATATCATCTACCAAAAGGATTTTCTTTTAGATAACACTAAGGAGGGGGTTCGGTATTTGACCGATAACTTGAAGGTGAAAAAGAATTCGGTCGCCTACCTTATGCATTGCCAACCGGAGAGTTTAAAAAGACTTTCCCTCCTCTATCAGACTAATACCTTTCGGATTTATCGGGTTTTAAGAGAGGGAGAAGGGAAAAAGTTAGTTAAATTACCCTATTCTCCTTATTTTGACCAATCCCTCTTTCCCCAAGAGGGAAGTTCCCCTTATTGGGATGACCGACAGACAAAGGAGGTGGAAGAGAATGTCTTTAATGCCATAAAAAACTATAATCAAGGTTTGGCATTGATGAGAAAGGAAGAATACGAGAAGGCGATTAGCAAATTTCTTGCTATCTTAGAAAACTTTAAGGAATTGGAAAGGACCAATTATTATCTTGGGGTTTGTTATGAGAAGATTGGGGAAAAAGAAAAAGCCTTCTCCTTTTTTGAGAAGGCGATTGAATATAACCCTAACGATTTAGCACCCTACTTAAAGAAGGCACAGATCTTAGACGAGAAAGATGACTTTTCCGGAGCGGTAGGGAGTGTGACGGAGGCTTTAATGGTTGAACCAGAGAATAAAGATCTCTATTCCCTCTTTGGCTATCTCTACCTCAAAAGGAATAAACCGGAGGAGGCGATAAAGGAATTGGAAAAAATCTCTTCCCTCTTCCCCAAAAATCCCCTCTTCCCCCTCTATATTGGCTACCTCTATGCTTACAAAAATGACTTAATAAATGCGGAGCGGCAATTTCTTAAAGCGAAGGATTTGGCTCCCACCAATTTTGAAATCTATTCCGCGCTTGGTTCTCTCTATCTCCAGAAAGATGAGAAAGAGAAAGCACTTACTTACTTTGAGCAATCCCTCCAGATCAATCCCAACCAGCCGGAGTTAAAAAAACGTTTATCGGAGTTAAGAAGGGAATGATCATCTTCTCTAATTCCGGTTTGAAAGGCATCAAATCCAATCCCTTGAAATATCAAGAACTTTTATTAAAATAAATGTTGGAGGGTTAGACCTAATTGGTAAGGCAGCGGACTTGAAATC
>JBDRVQ010000032.1 GCA_039801905.1 candidate division WOR-3 bacterium
CGTTATAACCATAAAGGCTCCCCCTATTACTTTTTAATATGGGAGGGAGCCTAAATTTTTTCAATGGTAAGATATTTTTGATTAAATAACCCATTTTCGGTAAGATTATTTTTGATGAAAACCGGCTGGTTGACAAACCCCATTTTTTCATTTATAATGAAATGATGCGAGAGATTTCGGTCTATATTGAAGATGAGGTTAAAAGGTCTTATTTAGATTACGCGATGTCGGTAATTGTCGGACGCGCTTTACCGGACATCCGCGATGGTTTAAAACCCGTCCAGAGAAGAATCTTATACTCTATGTACGAGTTGGGCCTCTTCCCCCGTTCTCCCTATAAAAAATGCGCCACGGTGGTGGGCGACGTCTTAGGTAAATATCACCCCCACGGTGATATGGCGGTTTACGATGCCTTAGTGCGGATGGCTCAGGACTTCTCCTTACGTCTTCCCCTAATTGATGGTCAAGGGAATTTCGGTTCAATTGATGGTGATGCCCCAGCCGCTTACCGTTATACGGAAGCCCGTCTCACCCCATTGGCGATGGAACTCTTAAACGACTTGGATAAAGAGACCGTTGACTTCGTCCCCAACTTTGACCGGAGGCTAAAAGAACCCGTCGTTTTACCCGCTTCCTTTCCCAATTTACTCTTAAATGGGGCAAGTGGCATCGCCGTGGGTATGGCGACCAATATTCCACCCCACAACCTGGGAGAGATTATTGATGCCCTCTGTGTCTTAATTGATAATCCCGAGACGACAATTGAGAAGATAATGAAATACATCAAAGGACCAGACTTTCCAACGGGAGGGATAATTATTGGGGAAGAAGGGATCAGAGAAGCCTACAAAACCGGTAAGGGGAAAATTATTCTTCGGGGAAGGGTTAAATTTGAAGAGGTGAAAGGGGGAAGGGAAAGGATTGTTATTACCGAAATTCCCTATCAGGTGAATAAGGCAAACTTAATTGAGAAGATTGCCCAATTAGTTAAGGAGAAGAAGATTGAGGGGATAAGCGATTTGCGAGACGAGTCGGATAAGGACGGAATAAGAATTGTCATTGACCTGAAAAGAGACACCGCCAAGGAAGTGATCCTAAATCAACTATACAAGTTTACCCCATTAGAAGAGACCTTTGGCATCATCTTTTTGGGTCTCTTAGATAATTGTCCAAGAATCTTTAATCTAAAAGAACTCTTAGAAGGCTTCCTCGCCTTTCGTTATGAAACCTTCTCCCGGAAATGCCGGTTTTTATTGAAGAAATCAGAAGAGAAGGCACACATCTTAGAAGGCTTTAAGATTTGCCTCAAAAACATTGATAAGGTGATTGAAATTATTAAGAAGGCAAAGGATACCGAGACCGCTCGGGCGGACCTCGTAAGGAAATTCCACCTAACCGAAATCCAGGCGAACGCCATTTTAGATATGCGACTCTCCCGACTGACAAAATTGGAACAGCAAAAGATTGAAGACGAGTATCTGAGTCTGATCAAAGAGATCAGTCGCTTGAAATCTCTCTTGTCCTCTAAGCCGGCAATAATGGAGGAGATTAAAAAGGAACTCCTTGCTCTAAAAGAGAAATTTCCTTCCCCCCGGCGCACGGAGATTATCCCCGGAAAGGTGGAAGAGTTATCCTTAGAAGATTTAATTGCCGAAGAGGATGTCTGTGTGATGATTACCCACAAAGGTTATATCAAACGGATGGCGGTCTCTTCCTATCGGAAACAGGCAAGGGGCGGTGTCGGTCGTTCGGGATTAGAAATTACCGAGGATGATTTTGTCTCCGGTCTCTTCGTTGCCACAACCCACGACTATCTTCTCTTCTTTACCAACAAGGGAAAAGCCTATTGGCAGAAGGTCTACGAAATCCCAGAGGGAAGTTTTGCTTCAAAGGGAAGACCAATTGTTAACCTTTTAGATTTAGAAAAAGAGGAAAGGATTGCTTCCTATCTGGCGGTTAGAGACTTTAAGGAGAAGGGGTATATCTTTATGGTGACGAAGAAGGGGAAAGTGAAAAAATGCGCCCTCTCCCTTTTTGCCAATCCGCGAAAGAAGGGCATCTTGGCGATTAGCATTGATAAAAACGACGAATTGAAAGATACTTTTTTAACCACGGGTAAGGATGAGATATTTTTAATTACCAAAAAGGGGAGGGGAATTAGATTTAAGGAATCAGAAGTTCGGGAGATGGGTCGCCCGGCGAGCGGCGTTTTGGGGATAAGACTCGCCAAGGATGACGAAGTGATTGATGGGACAATTGGGAAAAAGGATGGGAAGTTGTTAATTGCTACCGAGAAGGGATTTGGTAAAATTACCCCTTACCGCCTCTTCCCGCTGAGAAAAAGGGGAGGCAAAGGGGTAATTGCGGCAAAGATTTCGGAAAAGAGTGGAAATTTATTAAGGGCATTGGATGTGAAAGAAGAGGATGATATCATTCTTATCACTAAGCTGGGGCAGGTGATGAGGATGAGGGTGAAAGAGATTAAAGAATGTGGACGCGCCGCGGTGGGCGTGAAACTGATCGCTTTGAAGGAGGAGGATACTTTAACCGATTGCGCCCGAATAGAAAAGGAGGAGTAGATGAATGGGGCTGATCTTTTGGGTATCTTAGTCATTCTCTTCTTTGCTATTTTACAAGCATTTCGGGGAAGAAATGGTTTTGGGAAGCCATTCCTGGAAATGTTGGGTGTAATTATCACTGCGGCAATCTCCGTCTCTTGGTATCCAGGTTTGGCGCGGGCGGTTGGTCTTCCCGAAAGTTCTACCCTTTTAATTCTCTTTTTGGTGATTGGCTTTATCTTCTTCATCGGTGCCAATGTCTTAGCAAATTTTGCGGACATCTCATCGGAATCTTGGGATTCCCTTCTCAGTTTCTTCTTGGGGATCGGCTTGGGTTGGGCGGTCTGCCATATCTTATTTCGGTTTTTGCTTTTAATCTACGGCAGGAATTCAAATTTTGGTTATGCGGTAGAGGATTCCTGGGTGGCGAAGGAAGTTTTAGAATTTCGTTCCTTTAAGGCATTAGTTTCCCTTCTCTATCGGGCAAGACTCGGACCAGAACTGGAAGAGTAAATTTTAACTAAGTGCTATTTTTCCCCCTTCCCCAATTTAAGATAGTGAGGATCAATTCGTCATAAGAAATTCCTGCTACCGCTGCTTCCTGAGGTAAATCAGATAGTTCGGTCAAACCGGGCAGGGTATTGATCTCCAGAAAAAATGGTCTCTCCCCCTGGATTACTAAATCCAATCGGGAATAACACCGGCAACCGATTGCCTTATGGGCTAAAAGGGATAAGTTTTGAATCTTCTTTGTTAAATCCTCGGAAATCCTTGCCGGGCAGATAAATTCGGTTTCCCCTTTGGTATATTTTGCCTTGTAGTCATAAAATTCCCGCCTTTTCGGTACAAGTTCTAAAATGGGCAATGGCCTATCCGCCAGAATTCCACAAGTGGCGATCCTTCCCGGAATATATTCTTCCAAAAAGATACTTCCGAACTCCTCTTTAGCGGAGAGAACCGCGGGCAGGACCTCTTCTTTTTCTCTTAAAATCTTCACCCCGATTGAAGAACCTTCGGAGCGGGGTTTTAAGACTACCGGTAGTCCCAATTTTTCTATCGCCAATTGGACATCTTCTTCTCTCTCAATTAGAAAAAACTCGGGCGTGGGGATTGAATAGTAGGAAAATACTATCTTCGTCAGAATTTTATCCATCCCAACCGCCGAGGCAACAACTCCACTTCCGGTATAAGGAATTCCTAAAAGTTCTAAAAACCCTTGGATTGTTCCATCCTCTCCCGGTTTGCCGTGGAGACAGATAAAAGCCAGATCAATTTTCGCTTCCCCAATCTGTTGGGCAAAGTTTCGGTTTAAGTCAAGGAGGAGACATTCGTAACCCTGCCTCCTTAAAGATTCGTAGACCTTCTTCCCAGTTAAAAGCGAAATCTCCCTTTCCCTTGACCAACCACCGCAGAGAACGCCAACCCGCATTCAGGGTTCAAACCGAATTACCTGGCAGGTGAGTGTTCTTTCCACACCGGGGATACTTTGAATCTTATCAATCACAATTTTCCCTATGGTATTGAAGTCGGGAGCGGTTAGGGAGATGATAATATCAAATGGTCCAGAGATGGCATCAATGTGGGTAATCTCCTTAATCTTACTCAATTCTTCATAAACCACACGCGCCTTGCCCGCCGAAACGTTAATTAAAACATAAGCGGTCGCACCCATTTTAATAAATGAGGCTATCTAAAGAATCAAAGCGTACTACATTACAGGTGACCGTCTTCTCTACCCCATCAATTGTTTGTATCCGCTCGGCAATCACCGCCCCAATATAATTAATATCCGACCCGGAGACAATGGCGATTATGTCATAAGGGCCAGTCACCGCTTCCGCATATTCCACCCCGGGAATTTGCTGGATCTTTTCCACGATGCGCCTTGTCTTTCCCGCTTCACAATTGATCAAAACGAAAGCCTTTGCTTTCATAAAGTTATTATAAGTAAAAAGCGATTCCCGTCAATAGTGGATTATCTTCTTTGTCTTCCCTTTACCTTTTTGGAAATATATCCCCTTTCTCAGTTTTTGGCTCTCTATTAAGCGCCCGTCCGGTGTATAAAACTTCTCCCTACCTTCATCTTTTTGGGGTAAAAAAAATTCTTCCTCTGCTCCACTCGGTTGAAGATAAAAATTTATCTCGGTCGGTTGACCAAAAAAGACCTCACAGGTTTCGGTCTTTACTCCGTAACCGTCCTTTACCACCTGAATTGTGTAACGCCCCGGATTCAAAAGTCGGCGGAAGCGACCAGATTCCCGATCCGAAAATCTTGGTAAGATCGTCTCTGGGGGTGCATAACACTCCAAAATCCTCACTTCGGCACTTAGGGGTTCACCGGTTACCGCATCAAAAATCCTCCCGGTAATTTGGGAGGCGAGTGCTCTTCGCATTAGGTAGTAAGCACCCCTCAAATTCTTTCGGCAGATAGAATCAACCCTCTCTTCTGGTGGTCGATAACCCTTACTCACCTCAACCGTAAAGGAAAAAATCCCTAAGGCATAGTAGAACCAATTTCTCGCCAATCCTCCTTCATCGGCCCGGCCGTAAATATAAGAATAGGTTCCGGTATTTTGGTCATTAGGGATGTTAAAGGCTAAACTGCAAGCGATATTCTGAATATGAAAATAGTCCGGAGAGCGAGAATTGCCCCAAAGCCAAGGGAAATAGACATACTCTCCCCTCCGGGGGTCAATGTCCGAATGGTAGCAGACATCAATTACAAATTTCTCCCTCTGCGCCAGATCTCTTAAAGCGAAAATCTCATTTTCGGAAAAGGGGAGAGGACCCCGGTATTCCCGAGAAGAAGGCTCAGGATTTCCCCTCTCCCAGAGGAAATTGTAATTCCGATTTAAATCAACACCATCGTAGTCAAGGTTTATTATCCCGTTACTGTCGTTATCGCGCAAATTCTTACGCCATAGGGTATCAATATCCTGTTCAATTATCCAATGGCCATCCGGATTGACCATCGGCACAATCCAAATTTCTTCGGAATCAACAAATCTCTTCACCTCCGGATTTATTTCGTACTGTCCCAATAAACTCTCCGCTAAAAAAAGGCAGATTTCCGGACCGATTATCTCCGCCGCGTGGTGGTTCCCATTAAAGAGGAGGCGCGCTTCATCCTCCCGGAGATTAGGGGCGTCGGAAATTTTTAATCCCAAAAGTGGCAGACCAAGACGGGTTGAATAACCCAAAGTCTCAAGTCGGCAGAGATGGGGATAATTATGGGCAAGTCGGTTTAAATCCATTACCATCTCTTCATAGGTGTGATAACGAGAAGGAAAGGTGAAAAGAAAAAGGAAAAGATAAATCATTTCAGGTAGATAAATTTTTTCTTCAACTCCCAATTTTCAAATTTCATTTTCAAAAAGTAAATACCCACCGGCAATTCCGGTAGAACGATTTGCCTTTCTCCTCTCTCCAAGGATATTTTCTTTATCTTGCGACCGGTAATGTCGTAAAGAAGCATCTCTAATCTTTCCCCCTCCTTTAAGGAAAATTTGAGTGCCGAACCTTTCCGAAGAATCGTGGGGAGAGAGAGTTTATGATTTAGAAGGAAATTGGGTAAATCGGCAACTCCGGTGGGAAAAGAGACCGGAATCTCAAAAGGTAAAAGGGAGGAATAACCAGAAGCGGAAAGGGAAAGATAAAAATGTAAGAGGGAATCTTCTAAGACCTCAGGGATAAAGAATGTAAACGGGTTTAAGTTATTTCTAATCCCACCCACAGGAATATTGCCAAAAAAGGAGAAAGAATCTCTCACTTCCCCTTCGTCTCGGCTTCTTAAAATTCCCGAGACCGAGATGGCATCAGTATCTCCCAGGTTAATAACCTCTGTAGTTAATTTAATCTCCTCCCCGGGTTCGGGCAAGCCGTTGCCATTGCCTAAGGAGTCATTAAGTGCGATCCGATAGAAGCTAAGAAATGGTTGGTTGAAATGCCGGGGCCTTTTGGTAGAAAATTTTATCGCCCGTCCGGAAGTGAGGGGGGCGGAATTGGGAGAATAGTTATTATTATAAAGATATTGTAAACCTCGGGCTTCGGTGTGGTCTTCAATACCAACGGTATTGGATAAGGCATCCGCCACCACTGCGTACTGATAAATTATCTCACCGTCGCCGGTTGGTGTCGGATAATAATTTGGGTCAAGAAAGATTACTTGAAATGTCTCCCGCACCGATTGCCGCTGATTATGAGCAACTTGGTTAAATTCGCAAAGGTAACGATGATTAGTCGTATCGTAATATTCGTAGACATCACCAAAACCGCCTTGGTTCTCATTCGTATTCAAATCGTCCCAGAAAGGGGCAAGCATGGCAGGGGGACCAATGGTATCGGGAATTGGTGAGTTATTGCCGAAACGGTAAGCGGTCCTCCCCAAGGCGAGAAAACCATTGGAAGAGATAGAGATTGAGTCATAAAAAATTCCGTAATACTGAAATCGGAACGGTAAAGGTAAAGTGACCGTTGCCGCATCGTGAGTAGAAATCTCCGGGATCAACCTCCCCGGACCAGGGGGAGCAATCCCGAACCAATTATAGACCGGTGCCTCACCAGATGCGGTATCGGTATTGTCATAGGCAAAATAGCCATAAGGACAAGGACCCTGGGGTAAAGAAGAAGCTTCACCTTCGCTGCGGAAGGTTTGAGAAAAGGAATCTAAAAACTGGTAGGTTTGACCTGAGCCCGAAAGGAAAAACTTAAAAAGTAAATCCTCGCCCGGTGGTAAAGAAGGGGAAGTAGTTAAAGACAACTCATCATTAAAATTAGAAAGGCTCTCTTGGGAGAAAATAGTTCCGAATTGAGATAGGGAGTCGGTTAAACTTAGATAGCGGGCGTAAGCCCTAATTTTAACTAAGCAGTTATTTAACTCTTCGCTTCCCGAATTCTTTAATTTTATCCGAAACCGAATCCCTTCGGAGCGACCAATCCGACCGTTGTTATTGCCCAAGGGAAAGGAGTCAATTACTTGGGTAGAAAGGAGGGTAAGTCTTCCGGCATAAACCCTAATGGCAAAGGTAGAATAGGAAGAATCTTCATCGGAATAGAGCCTTAAAAGAAAACCCAAATTATGATTGCTGCTGCAAGCCGGCGAACAAGAAAAGAGGTATTCGCCACCAAGCGCACTCTCCCCAGGGGCGATTGAACCAAAATTTTTCACACTGTCTAAAATGGAGACGAACCGGTCCGAACTCCTTAAAACCCCCCGCACATTATTGGCAGCACTTCCCCCGATATTTTTTATCGTTAAGAAAAGCCCAACCTCTTCCCCGGGATTTACCCGACCGTTATGATTTCCCCGGTCAGAGAGGGAAAGGCGAGAAAAGATAAGATATGGTCGATTACCCACACTAACCCTTCCTTCTCCCTCAAAGGGTAAATAGTTGGGACAGGTAACAGTTAATTCAAAAGAACCGGGATGGATAGGATTTATCGGCAATTCAATTTGCCCATAATGGGTATAACCATAGGCATAGACCGTTGAGTCCATCCTAAAACAGACCAGAGCACTCTCTTCCTCCACCAAGTTCTGGACGAAAACCCGATAATTTTGCGAACCCAATAAGATAACCGAATCCCAAACTACCTCTAAGCGCTCCGGCTTTTTGGTATAAAAGGGAAGTTCCGGATCCCCCAAAAGGTTCCATTCCTGATAGCGAACTTGGTTGTGATATAAAGAATCTAAATAAAACTTTGCCCTTTTTAAGGCATCACCAAGGGCATGAATCCGATGAAAGAAAAAGGCATCAAATAAAGCCTTACTCACCACCCCCCGATAGAGAGAGACGCCACTGCCGGTATTAGTAGAGCCGAATACCGCTAAGGCACCAGTCAAAGAATCGGGCTTCCCCTTTCTCTGCCAACCCTCACAAACCATTGACTCATTAGCGGCAAAGGTCATTGTCTGGCAGGTGGCAGAAATAATAATGGGTAATTTATTTAAGTTCCGGCAAAGGTCTGGATTACAGGCAAAAGGTGACCACCAGTTGGAAACCCCTTGCCCCCGATAGACAACAAAAGAACGACCTTCATTGACCGCGGCAATGACATTATTCGCATTGTGCCCCTGTAAGTTAATAAAACTATCGGTCTGGATAAAACCATAACTTAAAACCAAATTTCTGATATAGCGAGCATCCGCCTGATAATAAGGGTCAGGGGGATTATCCTCCCTCACAACCGTTGTCCCTTTCAAAAACCAAGAGGAATCACCGGAGAGGTAAGGATTTTTCTCATAAGTGATACTCTTTAAGACCATAACTGAACATTGCCTTGGGGTATTACAGGAGAAGCGACCAACTGATAACTCCTCTTTATAATCACCCGTCATATTCCCATAATAGTCATCGTAGCGGCTATTATAACTTCTTAAGTAGTTACCACTGCCAACTAAAAGGATATATTCCGGTTTTATTGGCCAGGTATTATAGGCGTTTAAGATGTAATTCCGGATAGAATCCGGAGTTCGCCCGGTGACACTCAAGGGAACAATTTTCGTTGGCAAACCCTTCTTTATCTTCCATTCTGCCAAAGGGGTAATGGCGGGGATAAAATTCTCATGGCTGATAATTAAATATCTTGCCCCTTCCTGGCTGTATGCCCAAAGAAAAAGAAAGAGAATTAAAAATCTTTTCATAATTAATTATAGAAAAATAAAGAGGACAATCAAGTCTCCTCCGGAATTGGCTCCGTAGTCAATTCCGGATAATCTTCCCTGAGCCAGGATTTGACATCGGTCGTTCGGTAAAGCATTCGGCGGTATGATAAGTTAAGAATCAAGAGGGGGATCCCCGTAACGATAAGACTTTTTCTGGCATGCCAAAGGCGCTTAAAGATTGAGGAATAAGAATAGAAATTCCACCAGGTCCAATCCAGACCTTCCTGTAACTCCTCCACGGTCATATTCTTTGGCTTAAATACCGTATGGCCACAGTCATACAGCCGCCAGTTAGTAGTGATGATCCTCCCTTCTTCTCTCAGTTTTCTCTCTAACCTTGTCCCGGGATAGGGCGTCAGAATACCAAAGGATGCCAAAGCTAAATTATTCTCCTTGGCGAAACTTAAAGTCTTTTCAAAGACCGATTTATCGTCGGTATCCAGACCGAAGATAAAAGAACCTTCAATCATAATCCCTTCGTCTTGGATCTTTTTTATCTTATCCGCCATATCCTTAACCTTTTGGAAGGATTTATTTAACTCCTTCAAACCAGCATCGCTCACCGATTCCAAACCGATAAAGAGGCCATAGCAACCACTCCTCCTTGCCAATTTTAATAATTCCGGGTCATCGGCGATAGAAAGATCCGCTTCTCCCAGCCATTTCTTTTTTAAGGGGATAAGTTCGGAAAATAACCTTTTGGCATAGCGTTTATCCCCTGCGATGTTGTCATCAACAAAGACGATGAGGGGGCGGTCAACCTCTTCAATCTCTTTAATCACCAATTCAACTGGCCGCTTCCGGTAATAGTTGCCGAAGAGGAGATGGGCGGAGCAGAAATCACAATTGAAAGGACAACCCCTCGTGATCTGGAAGACGGAAGTGAGAAGATAACCCTTATTTTTAAAGATCTCCCTCCTCGGGAAAGGGATATCTTCCATTCTCACCTTCTCTTTTGCCTGGTAGATTGGTTTCAATTCCTTATTTTGAAAATCCCTAATCACCTCCTGCCAAACATACTCCGCCTCCCCAATCACCACGCTATCCCCATACCGTAAGGCTTCGTTTGGTAAGAGAGAGGGGTGGATTCCTCCCAAGACCACCTTTGCCCCCCTCTTTTTATATTCCTTCGCTATCTGATAAGCCCGAGGGGCGGTAACCGTCATTGTGGTGATCCCCACCAGGTCGGCACCGGTGTCAAAGTTTAAGTCCATTAGATTCTCATCGTAATAGTTAACTTCAATCTCGGGTGGGGTCAAAGCGGCCAAAATCCCTAAGGATAATTGGGGTACCCGAAAAGCCTTCCCTTTCATTCGCCGCTTCTTTTCGTCTTCAAAAGAAGGGACAATCAAATCAATTCTCATCTTTAGCCTTTGGCGACCACCAAGCCGTATACCTCCTTTGCTCCGTTCTCCCTTAAAACCTTTGCCGCGGCCGAGAGGGTGGCACCGGTGGTGGTGACATCATCAATCAAAGTAATCTCCTTCCCTTTAATCTCATAACCGGCCCGGAGAGTGAAGGCGTCTTCTATATTTTCAAATCGTTTTTCGGGTGAAATGTCTACTTGACTCTTTGTATTCTTCTGGCGTTGGAGGCAGAAAGCGATGGGGATTTTGGTCCTCTCTGCTACCCGTCGCGCCAGAATCTCCGATTGGTTATAACCCCGCTCCCGCCTCCTCGCCGGATGAAGAGGGATCGGTACTAAAAAATCACTCCTCTTTAAGACCGGATCATAACTTAAAAGTAAGGACAAGGCATCCCCTAAAATTCTCCCCAACCTCACCTTTCCATAATACTTAAACTCTTCAAGAATCCCCTTAAAAGGTTCTTGGTATAAGCCTAACGCCCGGATCCGTCTCAAATTCAATTTCGGCCGGCATTCCCCGCATCTCTTAAAATAAGGAACCGGTCGGCCACACCTTGGACAGACTGCCAGAGAAGAGGTGAATAATCTTTGGTAGCAGGTAAGGCATAAAAGATTTTCCTCTTCTTCAAACTCCTTTCCGCAGCCCGGGCAGATTGGGGGATAAAAGAAACTTAGGAGATGGGAAAATAGTGAGCGAAAATTTTTAAGCATATTCCCCTTTTTGGAAACGGATTAATAAAATGAAGCCAATGACAATTAAACCAACGGCGATAGCCTGGTTCGTCCAGAAGTTGGCTAAGTTCTCGTAATAGCGGATAAAGTCAATTAAAAACCGGAAAGAGGCATAAATGATCATCGTAAGAGCAAAAACCATCCCTGGTTTTAACCTCCTCTTTTCTAAGAAGAAGATGATAAAGAGAAATAGTATTAAGCCAAAAAGGGAAGAGTACAATTGGGTGGGGTAGACCTTTTCAAAGATACCCGCGGGTGAACTCTTGGGAAATTTTATTCCGCAAAAGGAAGCGGTCGGTTTGCCAAAACAACAGCCGTTAAGGAAACAGCCAATCCGAGTAAAGAATTCACCCAGTGCCAGGGCGGGGGAGGAGGCATCAAGCATCTTTCTTAGAGGTAGTCTTCTCTTTCTCACATAATAAATGCCGGAGAGAAGTCCACCCCCAAATCCACCAAAAAACATCAGCCCACCTAGACCACCGCGCCAGAAGGCGAAGATGCCGATAATATCATTTTCAAACTCCGACCAGTGGAGGAAAACATATAATAACCGAGAACCGATGATGGCGCCAAAAAGGATATGAAGGGCAAGATTGGAAATTAATTCTTCTTTTACCCCAAACTTTTTTGCCCGGGCTGAGGTCAGTTTAATCCCCAAGAGGAAAGAGATAAAAAGCATTAAGCCGTAGGAGTAGAGATTAAATCGCCCGAGGCGGAGAATTATGGGATACATTTCTTACTTTAATTCATTTATCCCATTTGTCAAGTATTTTTATTGACATCTCCCCTTTTTCTTATATATTTCTTTATGGAATTAAAGGTTAAGTATGGAGAATCTTTTGAATTAGTGAAATTGCCCGCGGGGGTGGAGGTTAAGGTTTTGTCCCAAAAAGGAGATCGCGCAAAAAAAGATTTAGAACCGTTGGTAAAAAAATTGAAAGAAGGGGTGCGGGATTTCCTCTCGGATGCCAATTCGCTTCTCATAATTGTCAATGATTATACCCGACCGACCCCAACCGAAATGATTATCTCCCATTTAGAGGAAGAGATAAGGGGTAAGGAATTTTCTTTCCTTATCGCCCTCGGCTCCCACCGCCCTCCCAAAAAGGAGGAGTACGAAAGGATATTTGGTAAATTTTATCATCCCTATCAAGAACGAATTGTCTGCCACGATGCCAAAGACCGGGGAAAATTAGTCTTTTTAGGCAAAACCTCTTTTGGTACCCCGGTGGCATTAAACGAATTGCTCTTTAAGCACAAGAAGATTATGGTGATCAACTCAGTTGAACCCCATTATTTTGCTGGATTCACGGGGGGAAGGAAGAGTTTTGTTCCTGGAGTGGCGGGATACGAGACGATCACCTTAAATCATAAACTCTCCCTCTCGCCAAAAGCCAAGACCTTAAATTTAATTGACAATCCGGTCTCTCGGGATATGGAAGAAGTCTCTTTAATGGTCCCGAGACCGATTTTCTCTATCCAATTGGTTATTGACCAGAATAAGAATTTAAGGGATATCAAATTTGGTGAACTCTCGGAATCTTTCTTAGCCGGGGTAAAAGAGGCGGAGGGGACATTCTGTTTGCCGATTGAAAAACTTTATGACGTTGTTTTAGCCTTAGTCCAACCTCCCTACGATGTTGACCTTTACCAAAGTCAAAAGGCATTGGAAAATGCCAAACTGGGGGTAAAGGAAGGAGGGGTGATAATTTTGGTTTCTTCCTGTCGGGAAGGGGTTGGGGATGATGAGTTTATTCGGGTGATGAGGGGAGGGAAAAGTCCGAAGGAGGTAATTGCTGAGATTGAGAAGAACTTTGTCTTGGGGGCACACAAGTCGGCAAAATTGGCGGAGTTGGTGAGTCGATTTGAGGTTTTAGCCGTTGTCCCAATCAGTGAGGATATTATTAACTCTTTATTTATGAAAAGGATGGGCAGTATCTCTGAGGCTTTTGATCATTGCCTGAGGAAATTTGGTAGGTCATTTTCTCTTCTCTTCTTACCGGATGCCAGTTTGGTAACACCGATTTTTCGCACCTCTTAATTGATGAGGGTATATCGTTATTGCTTCCTGTTCCTCTTAATCCTTAGGTTGAGCGCCCATCCTCCTGCTTATAATCCCTTAACCATTGGTGCCAACTTCCTTTTGGATGGTTATAAAAAACTCCTCTCCCCCTTACAAGGGAAAGATATCTGCTTTTTCTCTCCTACCTGTTCCCGTTACGCCAAAGCGGCGATAAATCGTTATAACTTTTTTTGGGGGCTAATAATGACCGCGGACCGCTTGGAAAGATGTAATCCTTTTGCTTTGCTTTACGCCCAGGACTTTTATTCCGGAGAAAAAGAGGGAAAAATCTTTGACCCCCCGGAAAGACATTTTCTCGGCTCGGTCAAGGAAAGGGAAAGTGTGGATTTTGATATCTGGTTGATTACCCTTGACACCTTTCGCTTTCTCTTTCCCGGTGAGCCCTATGATTTAGCCTTCGCGGACTTTCTTTATACCGAAAAAGAATTTTCCTTGGCGTTGGCGGAATACTTAAAGATAAAGTTTTGGACGAATGACGAACGGATTAGAGAATACGCAAAGGTGATGAGTGGCGAATGCTATTCCAAACTGGGGAATTATGGTAATGCCCGGAAAGAAGTGGAAGGGTTGGCGAATAAGGGGTTGCGGATGCTGATGCGGGGAAGAGTTCTCTTAGCGGAAGGGAAATACGATTCTGCCCGTTCCCAACTCTTTTATATCAAAGATGAGAGGTTAAAAAATACCGCCCAATTCCTCTATGGTCTCTCTTATCTCTACGAAGGTAACTTAGAGAGGTTCTTTTCTTATTTTCCGATGAAGAACTTATCTTTACCCAAAAGGAAATCGCCCCTCCTTTCCGGCCTCTTCTCTTTTCTTTTGCCCGGTGCCGGACAGGTCTATACCAACCGCGCGGGGGATGGTCTCTATTCCCTTTTTGTGGTCGGCACATTGGCGGGGATAAGTTATCATTACGGAAAAGAAAAGGAGAAAGGAAAGTTCTGGTTCTTCCTCTCTTTAACCTCCCTTTTCCATTTGGGCAATGTCTACGGCGCGGTGATTAGTGCCTACGATTATAATCGGTATGAGAAGAAAAACTTCATTAAAAGATGGAAAGAAAAGTTACAGGAGGAAGGTTATCCCTCTTGGCAGATTGACCTGAAGGGTTTCCTTTTGGAGTGAATTATCTTCTTATCTTCCTTTTTATCTTCAATCGGGAACCGGAATTGGATTTGGCGGATACCCTTTTGGAAAGAGGGCTTTATCCGCAAGCGCTTAGAGAATACCAAAGGTTTATCTTCTACCAATTCTCATCTCCTTCCCTCCCCTACGCCCAATACAAATTAGCCCTCTCCTATCTCCAAAGGGGGAAGGAAGGGGATTGGTTAAAGGGAGAGCAACTTTTAAGGGAGATTATCTTTAGCCCCGCTTTGGAAGACACCTTAGTGAAAAAGGAGGCACGCACTTCTCTTTTGAGATACTATATTAACAGCCGGAGATTCCGTTCCGTTGAAGATTTACTCATCAAAACCAATGAGACTTTCTTTCTTCGCCGGATAAAGGAAGTGAGACTTCCGAAGAAGGTGTACCTCTCCTCCCTCTCTTATCTCATCCCTGGTTCCGGGGAGATTTATGCCGGAAGATACAAAGAAGGGATATCGGCTTTTCTCTTCACAACCCTTTCGGGTTATGGAGTCTACTTTTCTCTCAAAAGGGGCAAAAAGATGGACGCCTTGCTCCTCTTCTCCCTTCTCTTTCTCCGTTTCTATGGAGGTTCCATAAAAAATGCACGTCTTTTCCTCCAAGAATATAATGAACGATATTTAGAAGAAAGGCTCAGAGAACTAATCCTAAAGGAGGTATCGCCCCAAAAATAATATAACCTCTCCTTTTATCTTTTCCCAGATACTTTCCAAGGAGAAATCAATCTCTTCCTTCTCCTTTTTGATTATCACCCCCGCGCTCAGTTCTTTACTATTCTCCTTCTTTAATTCCGGGAACTCCTTTGCTAAGAAGGGAAAGTCTTCAACCGCCAGGGTTATCGTGTCGTTCGGCGCCGCCCATTCTTTAATCACCTGGCGCAGAATTGCTAAATAATCCCCGAGGCGGATTCTTCGCTTCACTTCTTTAATAATCTCCTGAATCATTTGCCACTGATAGGAGAGCAACTCGTTTCTGCTTTTTGTCTTCTCTTCCGCCAGAATCTTCTTTTTTCTTTTCTCAATCTCCCTCCGCAATTTCTGGCTTTCCTTTTGCCTTAGCGCCTCCTTCTCCTTTTCTATCTCCGCTTTTAACTCACTAATTTTCGCTGCGTATTCCTGTTTAACTCTTTCCTTTTCTTCTTCCGCCTCTTTGATTATCTTTTCGGTCAGTCGGCTAATTTCCATCACAATTTAATCCCCATCAGTAAGAAGATTGTCGCCAAAAGTCCTAAGACCGCATAAGTCTCAACCATTGCCCCATAGACTACTGCCTTCATCGCCTCTTCGCTTCGCTTCGCTACCAATTGCGCCCCACTGGCACAGACCTTCCCTTGGAGGATGGCGCTCACCAAGCCAGCCACCGCTACGGGAAGGCAGGCTCCCAGAATTTGCGCCCCCTGCCATAGGGTGATCGGGGCTAAGTTACCGAAAATTCCCATTTTCGTTAAGGCTAAGAAGGCGCCTAAAAATCCGTAAAAACCTTGGGTTCCGGGAAGGGCAACCAAAAGGAAGAGACTACCAAATTTCTCCGGCGCCTCTGCTAAAACACCACTGGCGACGGAGGCGACAAGGCTGATCCCTTTTGCGGAACCAATCCCCGAAAGGAATACGGCAATCGCACAACCTAAGATCCCTAAGGTTAAACCGATTGGGTCAACCATTTTCCCTCCTATTTAATCTCCACATATTTTGTCTCTAACTTAAATGGAGAAAATCTTTTCCCCCCGCCGGTGAAGAAACGGGGAAAGAACTCAACATAATTTAACCGCAGGGTATGGACAAACGCCCCCAAGATGCTCACCGCAATGTTATAGGTATGGCCAATTAAGAGAACAAAGAGAGTGAGGATTATCCCTAAAGCCGGGATCCCCTTCACCATCCAGGCAATACTATTTACCGCCATCCCAATTCCCGCGGTCATCATTCCCAAAGCCATCAACCGGATATAGGAAAGGATAATCCCGATAAAGGAAGTTCCACCATAGAGATTGTAGGCTCCCCAAATTAACTTTTTTACCAGTTGCCGATTGATTGGGGAAAGGAAAATTGATCCAACCCCTAAGGCGAGAAAAATGGGAGCGGGGATTAAATTCCCCATATAAAGAAGGAAAGTGGCGAAGGCTAAGCAATAGGGGATCAATTTCCCAATTGTCAACTTCTTCCGATTATCCATAAGGGAGAAGAAGATAGTGAGAAGAAAGAGGAGGAGGAATAGGATCTTAAAATATCGGAGGCGAAAACCAAGAGAGAGGAGGAAGGAGGAAAGGGTAGAGAAAAAGAGAAGATGCCTTGAAAGATAATTGGGATGGAAACGGGAAAGGGTGATAAGTCCAGCAGCCGCCACTAAGATCAGGGAGATAAAAATTGGCTTTAAGGAATAAAAGGTTTTACCTAAAAGGAAGAAGGAGAGTAAAGAATTTAAGAGGATGAGCCAAAAGCCTTCATTGAAGAGAGTGGGAAGGGGATTTCTTATCCGGAAGGAGTCGTAAATCTCTAAGAGGAGACCATAGTTGAGATGGATATAGCCAAGGGCTAAGGAGAGATAGAAAAAGGTGAGGGGATTTTGAAACGGATCAAAAAGGACCAAACGGTCTTTGAAGGTTTTCAGAAAGGGGATGGCTAACCTTTCTAAGATATCACCAAACCAACTATTGGTGATCGCCCCGGCACCGATGGTAAATCCGCTACAAATTGCTAAAAGGATAAGGAAATTTTTCATCCTTTTCAATCTTCCGAGGAGAAGAAGGGATAAGAATAGGGTGATCAAACCGTAGCCGGCATCGGAGAGGCAGAGGGCGAAGAAGATGATAAAGAAAGGGGTGAGGTAAGGGGTGGGGTCAATCTCCTGATAAGAAGGCATCCCGTAGAGATTGACCACCATCTCAAAGGGTTGGAAGATCCTCTTATTTTCTAAGGCAACGGGAGGCTCTTCGTTCAATTCGGGTTTAATGCGGGTTAAGACCGCGGTGGGAAATTTACTCACTAAAGAGAAAAGTGTCTTATAGTCTCGTTCCTTAACCCAACCTTCAATCACCACCGAACTTTTGGTTTGGTGGAGATGGTTCTCTATTTCTCTTCGCACTTTCACATTTTGGTAGTAGTCAGCCCCGATTTTTAACTGGGGGAGAAAGGAAGTGAGTTTTTCCATCTCTTTCGCCAACTCTTCCCTCTTCTTTCTCATCTCCTCCTTTAAGGAATTTAACCTCTCAATATTCTTCTCTATCGTTCCGGAAAACTTTCTTAAATCAATCGGGGTGAAATCCTTTCCCGAGAGGAATTCCCTGACCTCTTTCCCTTTCTCCTTGGGAAAAAGGACTAGGGCATAGACCCGATTTAAAGAACGACTAATCTCTTTGAGGTAAAATCCCCTCTTTTCTTCCTCCCCTTTTGCCTCAATAAATAACTTGGGAGTGGGGAAGAAGCCGAGGGCTACCTCAAATTTCTCTAAGGAATATAAATCCTCTATCTCACTCGGAAGCGAGGCGAGGGGTTTAATTTTTGCCAATTCCTGGTCAATCTCCTTCTCCTTCTCGGCTAAGGAATTTACCTCCTCCTTCCACCCTTTAACCTTTTGAACCAGAGAGGGTAGGTCTTCCTTAACCGTAAACTCCTCCAGACTGATTGCGACCTTTTTCCTCTCCTCGGGTTTTATCCCTTCTAAGTAGGCGATTACCTCTTCGCAGGCGTTAATCAGATCAAAAAATTCCTTCTCCTCCCCTCTTCCTGCTTCCTTCACCTTTGTGATATGAACTATCCCTTTCTTTTGGAGGGAAGAGAGGAGTTCTTCCTTCTCTGATTTATGGCAGGCTAAAAGGATTTTACTTACTTTGGCGACCGCCATTCCTCTTTTATCCGCCTGATAATAAAACCAATAATCTCTTCCCGATTAGTTTCTATTTGTTCTTTTATCCTGGCTTTCCTCTCTTCGGTCTCCTTTCTTATTCTCTCCTTCTCCTCCGCCAGTTCCCTTTCTAATTTCTCCTCTTCTTCTTGCCGTTTCTTTTCCATCTCCCTCTTTATCTCCTCTCCCATCATCTTCCTTTCTTCTTTAATCTGGGCAAGTAACCTTTCTCCCTCTCGCTTTGCCGATTCCACAATCTCCTTCGCCTTCTCTTCTGCCAATTTTATCTCTTTAATAATATCTTCCATATTGAACTCCATTATACACAATTCCTATTAACTGTCAAACCTCTTCTTTCTGTTGGATGGTTGAAGGAATCGGATGTGATAAAAAATAAGTTATGAAAAATCAAAGACTTATAAAAAGGGGAGAAATTTAGTGTCCAATTTTGGGGGATATTTCCGTATTTATTATATAGGGCTATGAAGAAGTTAATTAAAGATTTTGCCTTTTCAGAGTTATCCGCCTGGGGCGGATTTATAATCATCAGAATAGAGATTGAGGAGGTGTTATCGGGTAATTAGCACTTAACGAAAATGGCATTAAGCGTGAGATCTTTATCAGAAAGGAGGGGTTTATCTTTATAAAATGGGGTGTAGCATACAGGGGATGGTATCGGGGATTTAATGGAAGGGATAATAGAAGTTCTAAGAAAAGGCTTAATTTTGGATTTAATAAAGGGTTTAATGGAGAATATAGAAGATGGTCTAATAAAAGAAATAATTAGGGGTTTAATAAAGAGCCTAAACGATGGCTTAATAGAAGTTATAATCCTAAGCCCAATCCGGGTTTTAATCCGAAGCGAAAGTGGGAGTCTAATAGAAAAAGCCTTTCGCAGGGAAGTGAGATATATTCAAATTATGTGGAAAATTGAAAGAGGAGTTATATTTGATTATAATAAAAGGCGGGTGCCACCAAAATCAGCACCCGCCAAAGGAGACACACCATGAGTATTTTTCTTAAAATCTCTA